>NZ_QUDI01000067.1:0-17014 GCF_003477465.1 Parabacteroides sp. AF48-14 | reverse complement strand
CGACCGTGCTAATGTGTAGTGCACTCGGCACCTCGCGAAGATTAGCACGGTCGTAATGGCGATTTGGACGGTCGTAATTGAAAAAAGGACCGTCTTAAGGGTAAAAAAGCACCTGAATTGCCTTGGGATATTTGGAACGCCGTCCGTTTTATTTTCAAATATTCGATTCTCCGGGAGTTAAGCTTTATCACTTTGTCGGCGTTTCCTGTTTTCGATAATCAAATTGCACGCTTTTCAGAACGGACTGCGCACCTCGTTTTTCCTATTATCAGAAAAGGGAGCTTAAACCGTGAAAAGAGTCAATCCAAAATCGATCAAGATTTCGGACGAAATAGAAAAATGGCCGAAAAGGAGGGTTATTGTAATATTTGCGATTTATGATTTATTCTTTTTGGAGGTTTCCAACGGCAATATTGTAAAGCGATCTTATAGTGATACATTACGGGAATTGAGGCGAAAGATAAGAAATTACCATTAAACACAACAAAAGGGACTTAGATATCTTTTTTACATCTTTTCTCCTGACAGAAAGGCTTGCAGCATTTCTTCTATGGTGTCAAATTCATAGTCCTCACCGAATGAATCCTCCGAAGCATCGCCAATTGCATATTTATGCTTCTCCAAAAGGCAGCGAAAAGTCCACAAATCCCTTTGCCCAAGCCATAAACATCCCTGCTCATACCACTCAAAGATTAGTATATCGTCACATTCAAAATATCCGAAGAAGTTATTATTAATCCTGAAGTATGCCACAAGCTCATCCATTATTTCAGCCGGAACGCCATAATCCATACAATTTCTTCGGAACTCTTGCAATTGACTCTCAGTCGCCGGTTTACAGGATAATCTATAATTGTCCCTATACTTATCAAAGAGTGTCTGTATTCTATTTATTTCCATATCAGTACCTAAAACTTTTCAACGGCGTCACCTTTTGCCATGATAGTACAAAGATAGGAAATCATGATTATATAAGTCACCTTGCTTACATAAGAATAGGGGAAATTTTTCACATACGGGCAAAAAAAAAGGCTATCCGTCACGGACAGCCAATCTTCATTGTTAACCTTAAATCTAATACCATGAAAAACACAGTGCAAATATAAGGACTTTATGTTATGTAGCATATACTTTTGCTTGGAAATCTCATTTCTTTAAATCTATTTAACTAAAACATGCTACAAAACATAGTTTTCCAGCAAATCACTATTGCAAAAACGCCGGTTCCCGACGTTCCTTCCCTTTCTGCCGGGTAAGATTGTCGCCTAATTCTTCGCGCATCCGGTCGGCAATCTTCATCAGACGGGCTGCATCCTCCGGATATTGGGTAATAACATCATAGCGTTCTCCCGGATCGCGGCGCAGGTCGTACATCTCCGCTTTATAGAGTTGCAGGTTTGTCAATTGGCCGGGCTGCCCGTCGTTACCGGGGACGAAAGCGCCGTATGTCACGTACTTATGAGGGAAAACGAGCTTGAACTGTCCGTCGGTCACGGCTTCCAGGTCATTCTTATTATAATAATAGACAAATGACTCGCGTGGATTAGCCCCTTTCTCACCTTTGATCAGTGGCAGGATGCTCACCCCGTCGATCTTCCGTTGCGGCAGCGGGGCTCCGCTTATCTCGGCCAGTGTCGGGAAGAGGTCGATATTGGAGGCCAACTTATTACAGGTCGTCCCCGGCTGTGTCTTTCCTTTCCAGTACATCACACAGGGAACACGGTTACCGCCGTCAAACGTAGTAGCTTTTGCCTCACGCAGGCCACCGGCCGATCCGGCATGGTTCCCGTAGTTTGCCCACGGGCCGTTGTCGGAGGTCAGCACGACCAGCGTATTCTCTTCCAATCCCAGTTCGCGCAACGTTTTCAGGACTTCGCCCACGCTCCAGTCGATCTCCATCATCACATCTCCATACAAGCCTTGCTCGCTCTTTCCCTTGAACTTATCGGATACGGCTAACGGCACGTGCGGCATGGAATGGGCCAGATAGAGTAGGAACGGTTTGTTCTTATTCTTTTTGATGAAATTGACCGAACGTGTGGTATAGTCGGTCGTAAACCGGGACTGGTCCGTGTTATAACCCGCCACTTCATTCCCATCGTATGTCGGCAGATCAGGAAAATTAAAGACTTCTCCCTGCTGGGGATGGAAAGGCCACATATCATTGGAATAGGGCAAGCCGTAGTATTCGTCGAAGCCGTTTTGCAAAGGAAGGAACTGCCGCTGGCTGCCTAAATGCCATTTCCCAAAAACAGCCGTGCTGTATCCTTTTTGTTTCAGCAATTCTCCCATTGTCATCTCCTCCGGATGGATGCCATAATTGGAATCCGGACCGGGGGCACCGGCAAAACCGATACGGTTCGGATAACACCCGGTCAGCAGCCCGGCACGCGAAGCACCGCTGATCGGCTGTCCGGCAAGGAAATGGGTGAAACGGACACCCTCGGCGGCCATCTTGTCGATATTCGGCGTCGTATAGCCGTACGCCCCGTTAAAGGAGAAGTCGCCATAGCCGACGTCATCCAGGTTTATGATGATAAAGTTCGTATAATCGACTGCTTGCGAACACAACGGCAAGCTGCCTAAAGCTGACAATAAGATCAATTTATTCATGATATTTACATTTCTGGTTACATTAATCCGGAAGCCCGGACAACAGTCCAAAGATAACGAAGATTAGCCAAAATCACACGGATGATTTCGGAAAGTCGTCGGGAAAGCGTATTTTTGTATGTTGATTCAAAAAAGAGAGTATTGCGGATGAAAGTATGTATAGCTGAAAAGCCCAGCGTGGCACGCGAAATAGCAGAAGTGCTCGGGGCAACCAATCGGATGAACGGGTATATCGAAGGAAACGGTTATCAGGTTACCTGGACTTTCGGGCATCTGTGCACTCTCAAGGAACCGAACGACTATTCAGACAGCTGGAAACGGTGGAGCCTCGCCTCCCTGCCGATGATCCCGCCCCGTTTCGGTATCAAGCTGATCAGCAATCCCACATACGAACAGCAATTCAAGGTCATCGAAGAGCTGATGCAAAAGGCCGAAATGGTCATCAACTGCGGGGATGCCGGGCAGGAAGGGGAACTTATCCAACGTTGGGTGATGCAAAAGGCCGGCTGCAAATGCCCAGTCTACCGCCTGTGGATATCGTCGCTGACCGAAGAGGCAATCCGCGAGGGCTTCCAACACCTGAAAGAGCAGACCGAATTTACCTCGTTATACGAAGCCGGCCTTTCCCGCGCCATCGGCGACTGGCTGTTAGGGATGAATGCGACCCGCCTCTACACGCTCCGCTACGGACAAAACCGGCAGGTGCTCTCCATCGGAAGGGTGCAAACCCCTACCTTAGCGCTGATCGTAAACCGCCAGGCCGAGATAGACAACTTCAAGCCGGAGCCCTATTGGGAACTGAAAACGGTTTACCGCAATACGACTTTCTCCGCCACCAAAGGCAAATTCACCAAAAAGGAAGAAGGGGAAGCCTTCCTGGAGATCGCGCGGCAGGAAGATTTCACCGTTACCGACATATCCGAAAAGAAGGGGAAGGAATATGCGCCCCGCCTCTTCGACCTGACCTCGTTGCAGGTGGAATGTAACAAAAAGTTTGCCTTTACGGCAGACGACACGCTGAAGCTGATCCAGTCGCTCTATGAGAAGAAAGTGACGACCTACCCGCGTGTAGACACGACTTACCTGAGTGACGACATTTATCCGAAGATACCGAACACGTTGAGCGGCCTGGTCGATTACGCCGAACTGACCGCCCCGCTGCTGAAAGCGAAAATCAGGAAGGACAAGCGCGTGTTCGACAATTCGAAGGTGACGGACCACCATGCGATCATCCCGACCGGCGTGCACGCCCGCAACCTGACGGAGAACGAACGGAAGGTCTACGACCTGGTCGCCCGCCGTTTCATTGCTGCCTTCTATCCGGATTGTGAAATCTCGACAACTACGGTGCTCGGCAAAGTCGGTAAGGTGGACTTCAAAGTAACAGGTAAGCAGATTCTCAAACCGGGGTGGCGCGTCGTCTTTGGCGCCGAGCAAAAAGACCCGGATGCCGAGCCGACTGAAGAAGAAGGCGTACTGCCGGACTTCGTGAAAGGGGAAAGCGGACCGCACAAGCCGACATTAGGCGAGAAATGGACACAGCCGCCCAAGCCTTACACGGAAGCGACTTTGCTACGCGCTATGGAAACGGCTGGCAAACTGGTCGACAACGATGAACTGCGCGACGCCTTGAAGGAGAACGGAATCGGCCGCCCTTCCACCCGCGCCGCCATCATCGAGACATTGTTCAAACGTAATTATATCCGCAAGGAACGCAAAAACCTCTATCCCACCGCCACCGGTGTGGAACTGATCGGTACGATCCAGGAGGAATTGCTGAAAAGTGCTGAACTGACCGGCCTCTGGGAAAAGAAACTGCGCCAGATCGAACGGGGCACATACGAAGCGCGTACTTTCCTGGAAGAGCTGAAACAGCTTGTCCACCAAGTCGTGCTCAACGTCCTCTCCGACCAGACCGGCCGTACGATCACCATCGAGCAGACTGCGCCGGAAAAGCCGCAAACAGAAAAAGAACCAAAGGAAAAGAAGCCGCGCAAACCACGCGCCAAAAAGGAACCCGCCACCGCTCAACAACCGGAGGAAGCCGCTTCCGCCGCAAAACCGGTATGCCCTGTCTGCCAAAAGGGTAGCATCCTGCGTGGGAAAACAGCTTATGGCTGCTCCGAATACAAAAACGGCTGTACATTCCGCATGGATTATGCCACTTACGGCGAAGGTTTATCAGATGAGGAGTTGATCAAGGCGATTAGCAGGATTGGGAAATAATAGACGTACATTACCGATAACGAGACATTACTTCTTCAAAAGGAATTAACAACCCTTGATCAGCCTGTTCAATGCCAACCTTGATATCTTCATAAACATAAGAAGGCATCAAAGGTTGCTTTGCTTTATATTCAACCATCGGTTCACGCAAGCGATTATATTCTTGATGTTCTTCTTCTTTCATATATTCCATATTATTGGCAAAGATAACCTTATTTCCTTATCTTTGTTCTCTAAATCAGAAATTAATGAACGAAGAATGGTTTCCCTTAGTGAATGAGGAGGGAGAGACAATAGGAAAGGCAACCCGTAAAGAATGCCACAGCGGCTCGAAGAAGCTGCATCCGGTCGTACACCTGCATATCTTCAATGAAGCAGGCGACCTTTATCTGCAAAAACGTTCGATGACAAAAGATATCCAGCCCGGAAAATGGGACACCGCCGTGGGTGGCCATATCGACTATGGCGAGACGGTAGAAGAAGCGCTCCGCCGGGAAGTACGCGAGGAACTGGGGATAACCGATTTTGCGCCTCAGTTTATCACCCGCTACGTCTTTGAATCGGCCATCGAAAAGGAACTGGTCAACACCTTCCGCACCACCTACGACGGCCCGTTCGCCCCCGATCCTTCCGAGCTTGACGAAGGACGTTTCTGGCCGAAAGCCGAGATACTCGCCAATATGGGTAAAGGCGTCTTTACGCCTAATTTCGAAGGAGAATACAAACGACTATTCATGTAACAACAAAGCATAAAAGCATTCTGAACATGGCAAAAGAATTAGAACTCAAGTACGGCTGCAACCCCAATCAGAAGCCGTCGCGCATCTTCATGCAGCAAGGGGAATTGCCGATCGAAGTACTGAACGGCCGCCCGGGATATATCAATTTCCTGGATGCCTTCAACAGCTGGCAATTAGTCAAAGAACTGAAAGAAGCAACCGGGCTGCCTGCCGCCGCCTCTTTCAAACACGTTAGTCCCGCCGGGGCTGCCGTAGGGATTGAAATGAGCGACACGCTGAAAAAGATTTATTTCGTAGACGATCTTCAGCTCACCCCGCTTGCTACCGCTTACGCCCGTGCCCGTGGAGCAGACCGCATGTCTTCTTACGGTGATTTCATCGCACTGAGCGATACCTGCGACGAAGCGACCGCCCGCCTCATCAACCGCGAAGTGTCTGACGGCGTAATCGCTCCCGACTATACGCCGGAAGCCTTAGCAATACTGAAGAACAAACGGAAAGGGACGTACAACGTCATCAAGATCGACCCGACCTACCGTCCTGCTCCTATCGAACACAAGGATGTATTCGGCATCACGTTCGAGCAGGGACGCAACGAAATCAAACTGGACGAAAGCCTGCTGACTAATATCCCGACGAAAAACCAGCACTTCCCGGACGAAGCCAAACGCGACCTCATCATCGCTTTGATCACGCTGAAATATACGCAAAGCAACTCTGTCTGCTACGTCAAAGACGGACAGGCAATCGGCATCGGCGCCGGACAGCAGAGCCGCATCCACTGTACCCGCCTGGCCGGAAACAAAGCCGACATCTGGTACCTGCGCCAGCATCCGAAAGTAATGAACCTGCCCTGGATTGAAAAGATACGCCGTGCAGACCGCGACAATACGATCGACGTCTACATCAGCGACGACCACGAGGATGTACTCGCCGACGGCATCTGGCAACAGTTCTTCACCGAAAAGCCAGAAGTTCTGACCCGCGAGGAAAAACGTGCCTGGCTCGATACGCTGAAAGGTGTTTCGTTAGGTTCCGACGCCTTCTTCCCCTTCGGCGACAACATCGAACGGGCGCATAAAAGCGGTGTCGACTATATCGCACAGGCCGGCGGCTCCGTTCGCGACGACCATGTGATCGACACCTGCGACAAATATGGTATCGCAATGGCATTCACCGGCGTACGTCTGTTCCATCATTAAACGTAAAAAAGAGGTTATGCAATCAAGCACAACCTCTTTTCTTTTTTATCTCGATAATAGATCACTTACACATATCACGGATAATCTGAATCAGCTCATCGCCGATTTCTTCCGCTTCCTGCATCGTGTGGGCTTCGGAATAGATACGGATAATCGGTTCCGTGTTGCTCTTGCGCAGGTGCACCCATTTTTCAGGGAAGTCGATCTTCACGCCGTCGATATCGGTGATATCATATTGGGCAAACTTCTCTTTCACCTTAGCTAAGATAGCATCCACATCGATATCCGGAGTCAGTTCCACCTTCTTCTTAGAGATGAAATACGGAGGATAAGAAGCGCGCAGTTCACTGGTCTTCATCTGTTTCTTTGCCAGATGCGTCAGGAACAGTGCGATACCCACCAAAGCATCGCGACCATAATGGCTTGCCGGATAGATCACGCCGCCGTTGCCTTCACCACCGATGATAGCGTTGGTCGCTTTCATTTTCGTGACAACATTCACCTCGCCTACTGCCGCTGCATTATATTCGCCGCCGTGAGCACGGGTTACGTCGCGCAATGCGCGGCTGGAACTCAGGTTGCTGACCGTGTTACCCGGAGTATGCGTCAGGACATAGTCGCTGACAGCCACCAGTGTATATTCTTCGCCAAACATTTCGCCGTCTTCGCAGATGATAGCCAAACGGTCCACGTCCGGGTCTACTACAAAACCGACATCCGCTTTGGCATGTTTCATCAAGTCGAGATCTCCGTCAGGTTTTCAGGGATCGGTTCCGGATTATGTGCAAAGTTACCGTGAGGCGCACAATGCAACTTGAAGATTTCCTTCACGCCTAAAGCTGAAAGTAATTCCGGAATAACGATACCGCCTACCGAATTCACGCAGTCGATAGCGACACGGAAATTAGCAGCCTTGATCGCTTCCACATCTACCAGATCCAGCTTGAGGACGCTTTCTATATGTTTTTGATTGTAACTGTTGTTGACAATCACTTTTCCCAATTGATCGACATCCGCAAACACGAAACTTTCTTCAGCTGCGATCTTGAGCACTTCGGCCCCTTCGGCAGCATCCAGAAATTCGCCGCGTTCGTTCAGCAACTTCAGTGCGTTCCACTGTTTCGGATTATGACTGGCGGTCAGGATAATACCACCGCAAGCATTTTCCCAGGCAACAGCCAGTTCGGTAGTCGGAGTTGTAGCCAGGTCGATGTCTACCACATCAAAGCCCATCCCGGTCAATGTGCCGAGAACGACTTGTTTCACCATCGGACCGGAGATACGTGCATCACGACCTACGACGATCTTGTTTGTTGTCACCTTCGTGTTTTTCTTAATGAATGTAGCATATGCAGCCACAAACTTGACAATAGCCAACGGATTGAGCCCATCTTCAGGGTTCCCGCCTATTGTACCACGGATACCGGAAATAGATTTAATCAGTGTCATTTAGTTAGATTTATTTTTTAAAGATATATCTTACTTTCTCAAAATAGACAGGGGTTCCTGTGCTTTGGAAATCCCCAAGAGTCCCCATCTGCTTAAAAGGAACGATCAGTTTTACATATGCACTGTCTCCCACATAAGGCAAGCCAGCCGCCAAACCGGGGCTGATGAATATATTATAATAATAGCTGTAAAGCCCTTCACTATAATAACCATACTTGAACTCAACCGGGTGCGTACCGTTGGAATGCGGGCCGAGCAAGTCAACGGTACCAGTACCGAAGCTGCTGCTTTCCATGAACAATGTAGCCATAAAACGAGTCTGGACATCAGTCTTTCCCATCACTGCACGTTCACTGTTCCCCTTTTCAATAATATTCAGATAAACACCATCTTCCAGCTTTACGAATTCATTTTCCTTAAAAATACTATCTTTAGGAAAATCATCTAAAAAGACCAATCCGCTATCCTTCTCCAGACGATCAATAGCCTTTTGTTGGGCCTTCAACATATCAGTGTATGACTTTGTCTTGTCACACGACACTACCATGATGGCAGCGCACATAATCAACAGGATATAAAAACCTCTCTTCATCTGTTACGTATTAATTGTAAATGACTGGCAAATGTATATAATCTCTGCCATATCTCAGGCATGTTTGTCTAATTCTTCTGTTTTATTAGGATTAAATTCTTTTAATCCTTTCTCAAATACGGCAACGGCATCGGCCAATGAGCCGTAAAATTCCCCACCCGAAGCATTTTTATGTCCCCCGCCATTAAAATACTGGCTTGCAAAGCGGTTACAGGGGAAGTCGCCGACAGAGCGTAGCGAAACCTTTACATAATCTTTGTCTTCACGGATAAAGACACTGAATGTCACCCCTTCGATACTCAACGGCAGATTGACAAATCCCTCCGTATCACCCGTTACGTAGTGAAAACGGTTCAATTCGTCCAGCGAAAGCGTAATCAAAGCGGCTTGCTTCTCCGGGTAAACTTTCATCTTTTCGTACAGGACATAGCCCATCAGACGCAGGCGGCTTTCCGAATACACCTGGTTTACTTTCCGGTAGATCAAATCCTTATCGATACCTTTCTTAATCAATTCACTTATAATTGTATAAATCTCCGGCTTATTCGAATTATAGGTAAAAGAACCCGTATCCGTCATCATACCGGTATAGATACAAGCGGCACAGTCTTTATTGATCAACTCGAACATCCCCATGCGGCAGATAAAGCGGAAAACCATCTCGCTTGTGGACGACATTTCCGGATATGACATCGTCACGCGGCAAAAATCGGCGGGATTCAGGTGATGGTCGATCATCACCTTGCGACCGTCAGCGGCCACGACTGCCGGAGCTAATTTCTCGATGCGCTTCGGTTCATTGAAATCCAGGCAGAAGATAACATCCGCATCCCGGATCAGCTGCTCCGCAAAATCAGGATATTTCTCATGAATGACGACTTCCTTATTACCCGGCATCCATTTATAGAACTGGGGGAAATCGTTGGGTACCACCACCGCCACATTATCTTTTCCATAAGCTGTCAGAAAATGGTAAAGTCCCAAAGCGGAACCTATAGCGTCCCCGTCCGGGGTAACATGTGTCACGATAACAAAACTTTCGCCTTTCTCGACGTATTTCTTAGCTTTCTGTATTTTCTCTTCCTGAATGATTTTCGTAATCATATATATTCTCTTATATTCAGTGACAAAGGTACGACTTTTTTTATATTCCACACAGCATTAAATTTCCAATCAGCCGGACAATCAAGATAATTAACAACAAAGCCAGTGCCACAAACAGATATGCCGGACGCTTAGAGCGGCCATACAGCAAGACAAGCAGGAGCATACCATACGCCGCCAGCATCGTAAAGAGATCGAACCGGAAAAAAAAGACAGCCCCCGGTACGCGACTGAAAGAATCGACCAGGCGGAGCAATCCATGCGTCAGCCCCTCCACCCCGGCCTGCAACCATTCATAACCGGGGCATCCTGCCGGCAGCAGCATCCAGGCCAACCCCATAGGGATCAGCAAAGTTGCCAAAAGAGTCATCGGCAGATAGTCAGCAAAAAGACAGTCGAAAACTGCCCGAAATAATAAAGGCAAAGAAACACCGTTCCGACCTGCGCCGCCAGCGTGACGGTAATCCACTGCCAGGGTGCCCGAAGCAAAGGATTACGGACTTTCATCAACCGCTGCAACTGGGGTTGGAAATAAAGAATGGAGAGCACAGCCAGATAGCTCAACTGGAAACCGATGTCGAACAGATAGAGAGGTTCATAAACCAGCATGCAAAAAGCTGATGCCGCCAATATATTATAACGCTCCACCCTCCTTCCCAACACCCCTCCGGTCAGAAACAAAGTCAGCATCAAGGCCGCCCGGACAGCCGATGCCGCCAACCCAGTCACCGCGACAAAAAGCCATAACAACAGAACCGTCAACAGATACCGGACCCACCGGCATGGTTCGCTTCGGGGAAGGAATGACAGGAAAAAAGACAGGAAGCCACAAACAACAGCCACATGGAAACCACTCACCGCCAGGATATGAGCCACACCGGCGACCGAAAAACGTTGCCGGACATCCCGATCCATCGCCTCCCGGTAGCCAACGGTAATAGTCGCCAGCACCGACTTTTCCTCATCCGTCAGGTTCAACCTGCCGAAAGGTTCCAACAGACGCAGTTGTTCTTCTTTTGCCAAACGGGAAAGAGTCGATTCCGAATGCTCGAAAGATAAATCGACCTGCGAACAGGCCGTCTTCTGTATGGAAAGAAAAAGCAGCAGGGATACAAAGACCGCCCCCCAAAGCCAGCGCGTTTCATAGCAAAACGCCCCTCGCTCCTTCGCTCCAAAACAGGAAAGAACAAGAACCAAAAGGGGAAACAACAGAAATAATACGGAATAAGCATAAAGCGGGAAAGCTGTTTGCAGGATGATTCCCGCAATCCAGACAAGCAACGGACGGGAAAAAGGACGTATCTGTAATTCTTTTATCATAATGTAAGGCTTTGAATTTGTTGATTGTAAATGATGATTTGCCGGGATATCGGCAAATCATCATTTACCGATATTATAATTCCTTCAACTCCCGAATCGTCTGCAACGGATCAGGAGAACGGAAGACGAAGCTGCCTGCAACCAGTACATCGGCGCCTACCTCGACCAGACGTTTCGCAGTCTGCATATTCACACCGCCATCCACTTCGATCAGGGTGTCCAGCCCTTTAGCCAGTATCATATCTTTCAGGCGGGCCGTCTTATCGACCGAATGTTCGATGAACTTCTGTCCGCCATAACCCGGATTAACCGACATCAGCAACACCATATCCAAATCCTGCAAAATATCTTCCAACAGGCAAATCGGCGTATGCGGGTTCAACGTAACAGCCGCTTTCATCCCGGCCTCTTTAATAGCTCCCACCGTCCGGTGCAGGTGTGTACAAGCCTCATAGTGCACATTCATCATATAGGCACCCGTAGCCGCCACTTCCGGTATAAACTTTTGCGGCTCGACGATCATCAGGTGCACATCCATCGGTTTCCGGCAAACCGGTTTCAACGCTTCCAAAACCGGGAAACCAAAAGATATATTAGGAACAAATACACCGTCCATAATATCCAGATGCAACCAATCGGCATCACTCTTGTTTATCATCTCCACATCCCGCTGCAAGTTCAGAAAATCGGCAGCTAACAGAGAAGGCGCTATCTTATGTTTCATATCTTTCATCTTTTATGCAAAGGTATGAAAAAAGAAAGAGAATACCAGCAAAGGTATCCTCTTTCCATTTTTTTCTTAGTTCATTACCAAACCACAGAGTTCCGTGCGTAAAGCGGGTTCTGAATGATAAACCCTCGCGAATTGAGTAAGGAAATCAAGTGTCTGCCGACGCGGCGAACTTTTCCTGTCCTTCCGGTTTCTGTCTGTTTTATTTTCTATTCCATTCATACATTGAGTAGAAAGTCTCTTCATAGGCACTTCGTGTTTTTAATCTTGTTTGATTATAAAACGGCCAACTTCTCCCCTTATTGTATGAACAAGAAAGAATAATTTTCGATTCTCAATTTTCAATTATCAAGCCATCGACAGCTCAATGCTGTTCTCCTCCGCCATGCGACGCATGTTCAGGATAGCATAGCGCATACGTCCTAAAGCCGTATTGATGCTCACACCTGTGATATCGGCTATTTCTTTGAAGCTGAGATCCTGATAATAGCGCATTTCCAGCACTTCGCGTTGGCTGTCGGGAAGATGTTTCACCAGCTTCTTTACATCAGACAACACTTGGCGGCGCACGATATTATCCTCGATCGTACCGTCACAAAGTTTGATATTATTGAAAAGATCCACTTCCACCTCATCGTTAGAGACCGTGTTTTCACTGCGTTCCTGACGGAAGTTATCGATAATCAGGTTGTGAGCGATGCGGGTAATCCAGGCTTTAAACTTGCCGTTTTCCGTATAACGACCTTGTTTAATAGTCATAATCACCTTGACAAATGTCTCTTGAAAGATATCTTCTGTGAGATCTTTGTTGCGAACTATAAAGTAAATGTAGGAGTGTATGCTACTCTTGTAACGATTCAACAATACATCGAAAGCAGCATTATTACCTTCTGCATAAAGAACCACCAACTCTTCGTCGGTCTTCATTCTTAAAGTATTCATTACTTCTCTATTTTTTAGTTTTCTTGAGTAATGTTTATGCTATAGGCAATGCAGTTTAAAATTGTTAGACAATAATATTATTTATATTTACAAAGGCAAAAGAACAAAAAGTATTTTAAATAGGCAAACATTTCCTTTTTTTTTACACAAAAAAGCCCCCTGACCGTACGATTTTTGTACGAACAGGGGGCTTTTGCGAACAAACTATGATATTGTTAGAACTTATAACCTAATGTCAGGGCAACCTGGGTGGTGTTTGTTTTCAAACCGATTGCTTCTGAATCAACAAGCATACGAGAACCATTATTGTCTTCTACAATAACTTTAGAGAATGTATAAGCATCTTCTTTATATTGACGATATACGCAAGCCAGATCCATATAGAAGTTAGGAGTAAAACGATATCCTAAACCTACCGAGTAAGAGGTTGTTCCCTTATCTAATGTATAATGAGCAACAGTTCCTGCAGGGAAAATTTCAAAAGCACCATCCCTAAATTCTTTTTTCATTGGACTCATCCGCCAGTTTGCACCGGCACGAACTGCAAACTGAGGAGTAACTTTCACTTCCGCTCCGAGTTTTATAGTGTGGGCCAAACCAAAATCTTTCTGGATCAACTTTTTATTAAGGTCTTCAAATTCATATCCATCCCAATCAGAAAGCTTCATATATTTATAATTACCCAATTCATAATCAAGACTGATCAACGCTGTTTGTCCAATAATGCCTGCTACACTAAAAATCCATTTATCGGCTGTACGCAACCGATAATCAGTATAAGGATTGGGGTTACTCGGAGTTGCCCCGTTAGCCTTAGCCGGATCAAAATTACCATTAACTGTTTCTGCACTGCCGAAATAGGTATCTGTCAACTTATACCAAACAGGAGAATTATAAGCAACGCCTAAACGCAAATAATCCGAAGGACGAACAATTGCACCTAAATTAAAAGAATAGCCGGTACCATCAGTTTTTAACTCATTGTCCCAAAATATGTGATCTGTAGTGCCATCCGTATAATCAAATTCTTCCGTATATCTGGAAGACATCCGGTAGTTCAAATCCGTTACAGAAACCGTTGCACCTAAAAACACTAAATTCGAAATATTGGTCGCAAACGAGAAGTCATACTGATCGATCGCACCCCTTTCATTCACTTCCAGATCGGATAAATCAGGACGACTGTCAGGATACCATGCATTATTTGCTTCATCCCATTCTGCAAAAGTCGAATGATACATATCATCATTTGCATCTTTTTTATTCGCACCTATCATTCCAGACTGATAAGCTAAAGCAGGAAGCCAAACTCCACCTAAATTATTATATGCTAAATTAGATTCACTATTAATTTGATTGAACGGGGGCATATCATTTTCTGCTACACCAAACCAATCACCATTCTTATCAGTATCAACATAAGAAGCCTTGGCGGCAGCATAATCAGCTAATGAATAATCTTGAAAACCAGACAAACGATAATTACGATTGAAATTTTTTATTCGGTTATAAGAAAACCCAACGTTCCAACCAACCAACCCTTCATCATTTCCTGTAGGAAAATAGCCGACATAGGCAATATTGTCAAAATTAAACTTTGTTTTGCTTGCGTCAACCTTCGAACCTTTCCAGTCCGATTTAGTCTTAATCGATGACAGACTCAACGTTGTAACAACTTCTGAACTACGATAAATCCCCAAACCAGCCGGATTGGATGACATTGCTGAAATATCTCCACCCAGTGCTCCAAAAGCGCCTCCCATACTCAAATAACGGGCAGTCCCATTTAAATCGGTCTGAGAATACCTATAAGCATCTAATTCTCCTTGCGCAAACGCAGCACCACCACTTAATAGGAATGCTGAAACTAATAAGCATGCTATTCTATTCATCACTTTTCTCTTTTACTAATACCTTTATAGATAAGGGGACAGAAACCCGTCCCCCAATATTACTTCAATCTATGAATCGACATTACCGACGGCCACCGCCGCCGCTTCTACTACTGCCTCCACCACCGGAGCGGCCACCACCGCCGTATGAAGATGATGAACTATAAGAACTACTACGTCCACTACTACTTCTTGAAGGAGTATAGGTACTCTGACTTCTTGACTGAGAAGAACGAGTGCTACTGTTATCAAAACTACTGCTACTTCTGTTGCTTCTTGCAGGAGCCGTATATTGGCGATTTGAAGAGCTTGAAGAAATCGAAGAACGCGTACGCGAAGAAGATGAACTAATTGCATTAGCATTATCCCGACGGTTTACCCGAGTTCTTGTCGTACTGTTTACAGATGATGGACGAGTTGTTATACTGCTACTGTTTTCATTCCGGATAGACGTTCCCTGTGAAGGACGGCCGGAACGATTACTCCTATTCGACGTAATGCTACTACTGCTCCCATCCCCTCTCAAAGAAGAAGCTGAACCATTATAGCGGTCACGAGAAGATTGTCTATAAGTTGAGCTACCCGTTCGTCCTCCATTTCCTCTATAACTACTTGCATAGGAAGAAGAACGTCCACCATTACTATGATAGTAATTGGATCTGTAGTGATGATGGTGTCCCCAGGAACCAGCCCAGTAACCACCGCCCCAATAACCGGGTCCCCAGTAGCCACCCCAGCCCCAAGACGGGCCGTAGAAGCCGGCATAGAAACCGCCCCATCCCCAGCCGAAGCCCCAGGACGGACCGTAACCCCAATAACGAGCAGGGCTGTAAATCCACGGATCATACCAACCGCCGTACCAGCCACCATACCAGCCGCTGTACCAGGGGTCATAGTAACCGCCATAGCCACCGTAGCCCATATTGACGTTGACATTCACATTCGTTTGTCCGTCGGAATAGTCCGTATCATATCCGTAAGCGTAATAACCGTCACTCAGATACAGGTTCACCTGGTCTGCTCCTGCGACTGTAATCTTACTGGGGGAATGATAGCGAATGATACGTTCGGTATATTCCGTATCTGAACGGCGTTCCTTTTTGGTATCGGAAGCAACCGACTTGGCATTATCGATATCGTCGTTATACTCGGCAAGAACTTCACCGTCCGTATATTCGTCGGCATCCTCATCGTACGGTTCTTCCACATCGACGGAAGAGTACCGGCGGTTATATTCATCGATAGCACGATCTTCGTCAGACACAGCTGCTTTTCTCTTGCTTGTGCTGTAGGTTGACGAAATCACCGTGCGTTCCGCATTCTCTTTTTCTTTAGGCTGTATAACCTTCTCTTCTGTTTTTTCTTTCTTATCTTTTTTGCTGGAAGAGAAATACACATCATCAAAGAACTCTTCCTGGGCTACGGCACTGAAGCCTACCAGGAGCATCACCATCAAAGACGTTAATTTCATGGGTTTCATATTCGTTTCTCCTCTACTTTATAATATTTCTACTACTTAGACTAAAAATGTGAGGGTAGGTTTAATCCTCCACTCTGCCTTAAATAAAGACTATCCATTTTATTTACAAATATAGCTGTTTCCAAATAAGTTCCAAGCATTTATATATACTTTAACCATCCGGACATTTCTATTGCCCGATAATCCTTATTTATATACAAGATGTTCCCGGGAAACAAAACGCTGCACGAGGAAGCAAAGGTTCAATTATTTGGCATTTGTTCTTCTGTCTAAAACTCACAGATAAATAATTTATAGCTCACTTTTGGCAAGTTTTGAACCTCCTGCAAATCTGATGAATATTACAATAACCCCCTTTTTTGCCGTTTTTCTATTTCGTCTGAAATCTTGATCGATTTTGGATTGACTCTTTTCACCTTTTAAACTCCCCTTTCTGACAATAAGAAAAAGAGGTGCGCAGTCCGTTCAGGAAAGCGCACAATTTGATTATCGAAAACCGGAAACTGCAGCAAAGTGATAAACCTTAACTCCCGGAGAATCGAATATTTGAAAATAAAACGGACGGCGTCCCAAATATCCCAAGGAAATTCAGGTGCTTTTTTGCCATGAAAACGGTCCTCTTTCCAATTACGACCGTCCTAATCGCCATTACGACCGTCCTAATCTTCGCGAGGTGCCGAGTGCACTACACATTAGCACGGTCATGGTGGCAAAGAGGACGGTC
>NZ_QUDI01000066.1:0-18264 GCF_003477465.1 Parabacteroides sp. AF48-14 | reverse complement strand
AGCACAATTGTTTAATGTGTATATTGGAAGTAGATATATACAGAGATATTTAGTAAAAATAGCTTTGAAAAATGACTAAAAAAACGTCGTTTTTTTAGTTCATTTTATAGATGAAGAAAATGTATAAAGTGTTGAATCTTAATATTTATTATTATGAATAGTGGATAATCTATTGTGCGTGTTTGATGGCTTGTGTGAACGTACACAATGTGATGGTTTAATGCAAGAAAGAGTTTTACTAACTAATTATTTAATACCAATTTAAATGAGAATATGAGAAAACATGTGTTTAGTCTTGTGTCCCGTTGTACTTTTGTATTATTGTTGATGAGTGTTTTTGCGTGTTATGCGAGCGCTCAAGGATTAACAGTAACGGGAGTTGTGAAAGACCAATCTGGCGAAGCGTTGATTGGCGTGAACGTGATGGAAAAAGGAACAACAAATGGTTCTATCACGGATATAGATGGAAAGTACAGTGTTACTGTAACAGGAAAAAACCCCATTTTAGTCTTTTCCTATATCGGTTATTTGACTCAGGAAATACCGGTATCCAATCGAAAAGTGATTAATTTGACCATGAAAGAAGATTCTGAGGAATTGGAAGAAGTGGTAGTAATCGGTTACGGTACGGCTAAGAAAAAGGATTTGACCGGGGCGATTTCTTCTGTAAGAACAGAAAACTTGGAGAAAGAAAGTCCTCGTTCTGTTCAGGATCTTCTGCGTGCAAATGCAGCCGGTTTATCAATTAAAATGTCTACGAATGCAGCAGGGACAGGGGATGTTCAGATTCGTGGAAAAAATACATTGACAGCCGGATCCAGTCCGCTATATGTTTTGGATGGTGTTATTTTTAATGGAGATCTTTCCGATATAAATCCAATAGATATCCAATCTGTTGATGTATTGAAAGATGCCAGCTCCGTTGCTGTTTATGGAGCAAAAGCAGCAAATGGTGTAATTGCAATTACGACTAAAAAAGGTAAGACCTCAAAACCAGTGGTTAATTTTAATACCAATCTGGGTTTGGTGCAGCCTTCCCGCATACCATCTGTTGTTGATGGTGCCGGTTTTATCAAGTTTCGACAGGAATATTCTGAAAGCCTGCTGACAAAGGAAGAGTTAGCCGCTAAACCGGGTATGTATACCGATCCGAGGTTGTTGAGTAATAGCGGAATAGATCCTTTATCATGGTATAACTACGATCAGTCGACTCCTGCTACATCTTTACCCTCCAATGAGCAGATGATTACAACCTGGTTGTCCCGTTTGAACTTTAAAAATATTGAAGTAGAGAATTACTTGAATGGGATAGAGACTGATTGGGATGATTATATTTTTCAGACAGGTCTTCAGCAAGATTATACGGCAAGTGTATCAAATCGCACGGACGATTTTTCATATTACTGGTCTTTAGGCTATGCAGATCGTGACGGGATTCAGACAGGTGATTGGTACAAGACGTTCCGTACCCGTTTGAACTTAGAATCTAAAGTAAATAGCTTCCTGACAATTGGTTTGACTTCTTCTTTTGCAACCAAAGATGAAAGTGCATTAGCCGCAGATGCCGTTCAGCGCGAACGTAATTCACCATATACAACTAATGATATAGATGATTTGGAGAGCCCGTACCGGATGTATCCTAATGGTGATAATAATTCGAAGAACCCGTTTTTTGACAATCTGTATACCGATCGTAAAAAAATTACGCATACTTTGAATGCTAATATATATGGTATAGTGAAATTGCCTTTCGGTTTCGAATATCAGATGAACTTTACTCCGACTTATAAATGGTATGAATATTATAACCATAAATCATCCCAACATCCCGAGTGGGCTGGAGAAGGAGGTAACTCGGAACGTACCAATCAGAAAACATTCGGTTGGTTGCTGGATAATATTGTCCGTTGGAAAATGGACTTTGGAAAAGACCATAGACTCGAAGCTACTTTCCTGGCTAATGCTGAAAAAGAACAGTATTGGAGCACAACTGCAAAAAATACACAGTTTTCACCGAGTGATGTCCTTGGCTATCATAATATCGGGGCCGGAACAGTTCCGGTTGTCTCCAGTGAAGATAAATACAAAACGGGTGATGCTCTGATGGGACGTGTCTTCTATTCTTTCAAAGATAAATATATGTTGACTGCATCTGTTCGTCGTGACGGTTATTCTGCCTTCGGACAGGCGAATCCGCGTGCCACTTTCCCTGCAGTTGCCTTAGGATGGGTTTTCACATCCGAGAAGTTCCTGGAACCGGCAAGCAATTGGTTGAATTATGGAAAGTTGCGTTTCTCATGGGGGCAGAACGGAAACCGCGATATCGGCCAGTACGATGCATTGGCAAGTCTTACTTCCGGTTTACATCCTTATATCGATCAGAACGGAAATATTTATATCACATCTCAGATTTATGTTAGCCGTATGGCTAATGCCGATTTGAAATGGGAGCGCACGGCATCTTACAATATCGGTTTGGATTTTTCGATGTTGGGAGATCGCCTGAGAGGTTCTGTTGAAACTTACATGACTGAAACTCAGGATTTGTTGGTCAACCGTTCTTTGCCTTCTATTTTAGGTTTTGCAGACGTTAAGGCTAATTTGGGTAAATTGGCAAATAAAGGGTTTGAATTATCTTTGAATGGTGATGTCATCAGTACGAATGACTTTATGTGGACCTCTTCCGGAACTTTCTCCTTTAACCGTCGTAAATTGAAAAAATTGTATGGTGACATGGTTGATGTTTTGGATAAAGATGGTAATGTCATTGGACAGAAGGAAGCAGACGATATTGGAAACAAATGGTTTATCGGCCATGATCCCGACCAGATCTGGGATTATGAAGGAAAAGGCGTATGGCAATTGGGTGAAGAAGAAGAAGCAGCCAAATATGGTTGTAAACCAGGTGACTTCCGGTATATCGATCAAAACAATGATGGTGTGATGAATGACGACGACAAGGTGTTCCAGGGATATACGACTCCCCGTTTCTACTGGTCATGGAGAAATGAATTCAGTTATAAAGACTTCAGTTTTTCTTTTATGGTATACTCCCATGTCGGACAATATGGAACATTCAATCGCGCGGCAAATACCGGTGGTACGTATGACCGATATTCAATTGTCGATTTACCGCGTTGGACGATCGATAATCCTACAAACGACTACGGACGTATCGGTTCCTATAATTTAGGTAGCCATTATGTAAAGAAGACGTTTGTCCGTATGGAAAACATCACTTTGTCTTATAATGTGCCGAAGACCTTCCTGAGCAAGTTTAAGGTGCAGAATATGCGTCTTTCTTTAAGTGCCCGCAATCCGTTTGTGATTTCAAATTGGTCATTCGGCGACGTAGAAGGCGGCGATTATACAATGAGATCCTATAATCTTAGTGTTAACTTTACTCTTTAATAAAAGAATAATCAGAAATATGAAAAAGAATAAACATATAAAGAAATGTGTAATAGGAGCGTTAGCTATATTACCTTTACTGACGACCGGTTGTAAAGAAAGTTGGTTGGATCCGAAGCCTCTTTCGTTCTATACGCCGGAAAATACTTATGTGGATGCAAATGGTTTATACGCGGCTATTGTTGCTTGCGAGCGTAATATGAGGCATGAGTACTTCGGTGATTTATCTCCGATTTTAACAGAAATGTACACTTCGGATATCGCGGTCCATGGAAAGACGGATGAAAGCGGTTCTCTCGTTGATTTTGATAATTACATGATTCCGACTCAATCGAGAAGTGATGCTAAAAATAAAATGAAATGGTATTGGGATGAAGGGTTTAAAGGTATCAAATATGCCAATATCGTAATTAGCCGCCTGGATGCCGCTACGTTTAAAGATGAAGCGGAACGGAATGCCGTTTTGGGTGCAGCCTATTTCCAACGCGCTTATCGTTATTATAAGTTGACTCATCAGTTTGGGGATGTGCCTTTTCTCGATAAAGAAATTACCTCTCCGAAACTGGACTTCTATTCACACGACCGCTGGAGTATTCTTGAACAGTGCAAGTCTGATATGGAGTTTGCCTGGCAATGGGTTCCGGAGAAAGTTGATCGTGGCAAAACATCAAAGGCTGCCTGTGGAGTATTATTGATGAAAATTTACATGTGCTTGGGTGAATTTGATCGAGCAATTGAAGTCGGGAAAGAAATCGTTGCAAATAATCCGTTGATGACGAGCCGTTTTACGACAAACAAGACAAAGCCGAATACGAACCTGATGCATGACTTGCATAGTGTAGAGGCAAAGATGGACATGTCGAATACGGAAGGCTTGATGTATGTTGTTTCCTATCCGGATGTGGAAGGCCGAGACAGGATACAAACCATGCGTAATGCAACTCCTTATTGGGCGAAAGGTGCTGCGATCATGACACCTGCCGGGGAAACTGGAACCGCTATTTCACCGGCTTCTGCAGATAAAGAGACAGAAATAGATAATGATTTTAATGTTGGCCGTGGTATCGGAACTTGCCGTCCGACAAATTATTACCAGTATGAAATCTGGACCGATAAAGAGAAGAATGACCTTCGTGGTCCTAATAACCATGATAGCTGGCGACGTATGACTGATTTGTATTATAACGAACCGGGGTTGAAAAGTAAGTCGGAATGGTATGGCAAGCATTTGGTACGTCCTGTTAATATAAGTGTTTCCGACTCTGTACGCTGTTGGTTCATGTGGCCGCATTACAAAATATTTGTTCCGGATCCAACAAAGGCAACAGACCGTAGCGGAGGGGAAACTCCTTGGTATATCTATCGTTCGGCAGAAGTCTATCTGATGTTAGGCGAATGTTATTATTGGAAAGACCAACCACAGGAAGCTGCCAATATGCTGAATGTTGTTCGTGAGCGTGCCGGTGCAGAACCTTTGACAGCATCTGAGATTAATATCGGTGCAATTCTCGCAGAGCGTGCCCGTGAATTGTATTACGAAGAAAACCGTCATGTAGAGTTGGTTCGTATAGCTTACACTTATGCTAAACTGGGTAAATCCTGTGAAGTTTTCGGTGGCCGTGTTTATAAACTGGATAATATATCCGGCCCTGGCGGAACAGGTTCTAATGTGAAAGAAATGGGGTATAACTTCTGGTATGACTGGATGATGACACATAATAACTTTTTCCGTGACGGCGTTGAAATTGCTTATGGAAAATACCGTATCAGTGTCCACCATATTTTGTGGCCGATTCCGAATACCGCAATCTCGACAAATACAGGTGGTGTAATCAACCAGAACATCGGTTATCCGGGCGCTGAAAACAACATCACCCCGTTAAAGGTAGGCGAAGAAGCGCCGGCTAAATAACAAGTCGACAATAAAGCGCAATACACATAACAACAACAACGCGCAAGAGGCATGTGCCGTCGGGAAGACAGCAAGCGAGCTTTATTACTCCCGCAGGCCATGCCTCTTTTTTTTCTGTAGTTGAAGTTGCAAACATAGTCTTATTATTTGCAAAAAAAGGCTATGTTACAAGTCTCTTTTCTCTCTAATATTGTGTCAGGTTAAATTTAAATAATATTAGTATGAAAAAATGGACAACTGAATCTCCAAGTAATTACTTGGCTATCAGGAGATATGCATATCTCCTGATAATCTTCCTCTGTATAATAAATATTGGAGGAGTATCTGCTCAGAACTTACCGATTACCGGAAAAGTCGTAGACATGTCGGGCGAACCTCTTATCGGGGTTAATGTTTTACAGAAAGGGACGACTAATGGTTCCATAACCGATATTAATGGGGAATACAGTATTTCCGTTTCCGGTAAGAATGTCGTATTGGTCTTTTCTTACATTGGTTATCTGCACAGGAAATTCCGGCAGGTAAGCAAAACAAGATTAATGTGAAATTGAAGGAAGATACACAAAATCTGGAAGAAGTCGTTGTTATTGGTTATGGTACGGCAAAGAAAAAAGATTTAACTGGTGCGATTTCGACTATTAAGACTGATCAATTGGTTGCCGAAGCTCCTGGTTCCATTCAGGATTTGATGCGTGCTAATTCTCCGGGTTTAAATATTGGTATGTCGACTGGTGCAAAAGACCAATCAAGTTTGCAAATTCGAGGGAAAAATACGTTAAAGGCTGGATCATCTCCTCTGATTGTCTTGGATGGAGTGATTTTTGAAGGATCTCTTAATGATATTAATCCGGTTGATATTGAGGCGATCGATGTTTTGAAAGATGCCAGTTCTGCAGCTGTTTATGGAGCAAAGGCCGCAAATGGGGTAGTTGTTGTTACGACAAAAAAAGGAAAAGCTGGTAAACCTGTTGTTAATTTTAATACAAACATAGGGTTTGTACAGGTTGCTAATCAACAAAAAATATTGGATGGTGAAGGTTTTGTGAAATATCGTCAGGATTATGAAGTTACCCGTAATTCGGCCGAATATCTGGCTAAGTATCCGGAGATTTTTAGTGATCCTCGCAAGTTGCAGAATGTTGATCAGTTAACTTGGTATAATTATACGCAAAAGACTCCGGTTTCCTCCGTTTCAGAAGATGATTTGGTTCGTTCCTGGTTGGCTCGTTTGGATTTTAAGGCGCCGGAAATAGATAATTATATGATAGGAAATGAGACCGCTTGGGATGATCTGGTCTTTCAGACAGGTTTCCAGCAAGACTATACAGCCAGTGTTTCAAATCGTACGGATAATATGTCATATTACTGGTCATTGGGTTATTCAGATCGGGAAGGAATTATAACGGGCGACAAAATGACAAATTTCCGTACACGTTTGAATCTGGAATCGAAGATTACCAATTTCCTGACAGTAGGTTTGCGGTCCAGCTTTTCTTCACGTGATGAGAAGGATTTAAATAATTATGATTCGAACGGGAATAACGATAAAGATAAATACTGGCTTTGTGATTGGGAACAAATGATTCGGATTTCCCCGTACGGCTCTAATAACTTGGACGATCCGGACAGCCCATACCGCCGTTGGCCGACAGGAGACGCTACTCCTGTGAATCCGTTTTATGATAATTTGTATCGCGACCGAAAAAAGATGTATTCTACATTGGATGCTAATATGTATGCCAAAGTATCACTGCCGTTTGGTATTGAATATCAGATGAATTTTACTCCGCATTATGAATTTTACGAATTATACAGCCATGAGTCTTCTGAAAATGAAAACTGGGCAAGTCAAGGCGGTAGCTCTGTGCGTACGACACGTAAGAAATTCAGTTGGCAGATTGATAATATCTTCAGCTGGAGGCGTGAATTTAATAAATTGCATACTGTCGAAGCTACGTTTTTGATTAACGCGGAAAAAGGCCAATCCTGGAAACAGACGGCAAAAGCATCTAATTATTCACCAAGCGATATTTTGGGATATCACCGCTTACAAGCCGGAACCGTTCCTTTGGTAGAGAGTGACGATACGTATAAAACAGGTGATGCATTGATGGGACGTTTATTCTATTCCTTTAAAAACCGTTATATGTTAACAGCATCTGTTCGTCGCGATGGTTATTCTGCTTTTGGACAAATGCATCCGAGAGCCGTTTTTCCGGCTGTTGCATTAGGATGGACCTTTAGCTCTGAAAGGTTTATGGAAAATATGAGTTCCTGGTTGAATTATGGTAAATTGAGAGTATCCTGGGGACAGAATGGTAACCGTGATATCGGCCAGTATGAAGCTCTTTCCGACCTGACTTCAGGATTACATCCTTACATCGATCAAAACGGTACTATTTATACTTCTTCCCAGTTGTACGTAAACCGTATGTCGAATAGAGCTTTAAAATGGGAAAGGACGACATCTTATAATGCCGGATTGGATTATTCCCTGTTTAACGATATCATCGGTGGATCGATGGAATTTTATGTGTCGAAAACAAACGATTTGTTAGTGGACCGTGTCCTACCGGAAATTACCGGTTTCAACAGTGTGGCATCTAATTTAGGTGAAATCAAGAATAAGGGATTCGAGATATCTCTCAATGCCAATATTATCAAAAAGGAAAACTTTTCATGGTCGGCAACTGGCAACTTTTCTTTGAACCGTAGAAAGGTCACTCATTTGTATGGGGAAATGGTAGATGTTGTAGATGATAATGGTAATGTTATCGGACAGAAAGAAGCGGATGACATTAAAAACAAATGGTTTATCGGGCATGACACCGAACAGATTTGGGACTATGTACGCGATGGTGTATGGCAGATGGATGAAGCGGAGGAGGCTGCCAAATATGGTTGCCAGCCTGGCGACTTCAAATATCTGGATTTGGATAAAGATGGAGTGATGACGGATAAGGATAAAGTATTCCAGAAAAACAAAACTCCGCAGTTCCGTTGGACGTTCCGGAATGAGTTCACATTTTATAAGAATTTGTCTTTATCATTCATGATGTATTCGCAGTGGGGGCATTATGCTTCTTTCAACCGTGCAGCCAATGTTTCTAACTTCCCGGACCGTTGTACTGAGTATGTCCAGCCTCACTGGATGCCGGAAAATCCGATAAATGACTATGCCCGTATCGGCTCTAAAAATATAGGAACTAATTATCTTGAAAAGTCTTTTATCCGTTTGGACAATATCACCCTGTCTTATAATGTCCCGAAGAATTTCCTAAAGAAAGTCTTCGTACAAGATATGCGTGTGTCTATGAGTGTACGTAATGTAGCTGTATTCTCTCCCCATTGGGATTTCTGGGATCCGGAAACAGGAGTTCCGACTCCTCGTACCTATAATTTGAGTGTGAACTTTACTTTATAATTAAAAAATCAGAGCAAATATGAAAAAGATAAATATAAGAAAATATACGGTTTTGGGCGGTACTGCAGCTTTGTTGACGACAATAGTGGCTTGTAGTGACTCCTGGTTGGAACCCAAACCACTGTCATTTTATACACCTGAAAATGCATATGTAAATGCTGAAGGGCTTTATGGCGCCTTGACTTCCTGCGAACGTAATATGCGTCATGAGTTTTTCGGGGATGCAGCTCCTATTGTAACGGAGATGGTACAGTCCGATATTTGTGTGGAGGGAACGACTGATAAAGCCGGTCCGCAGATGGATATGGATAATACATTACTGCCGGATATGGATCTGAATAATGGGGATAAAACCAAAACCGGTTGGTATTGGTACGAGGGCTTTAAAGCAATAAAGTATTCCAATGTGGTTATTTCCCGTTTGGACGCTGCCACCTTTAAAAACGAGGCGGAAAAAAATGCCGTTTTAGGAGCTGCTTATTTTCAGCGTGCGTATCGCTATTTCAAGTTAACGCATCAGTTCGGAGATGTCCCGTTTATAGATGGGGAGCTTACTATTCCGAAATATGATTTCTATTCTTATGACCGTTGGAGTATTTTGGAGAAGATGAAGGAAGAAATGGAGTACGCCTACCAATGGGTTCCTGAAAAAGTGGATCGAGGAAAAACTTCAAAAGCGGCTTGTGGGGTTTTATTGATGAAAATCTGCATGACATTAGGTGATTTTGACCGGGCATTGGCTGTCGGAAAAGAAATAGTTGCCAATCATCCTTTGATGACTACTCGTTTTACAGCTAACCAGTCAAAAGCCCATACAAATTTGATGCATGATTTGCATAGTGTGGAGGCCAAACTGGATATGAGTAATACGGAAGGTCTGATGTATGTTGTAGCCTATCCGGAAGTGGATGGTTCCGACCGTATACAGACGATGCGTAACGGTGTCCCCTTTTGGAATAGTGGTGCGATTAAAACGCCGGATGGTCAAACCGGAACGAGCGTAAACATCGCAGCCGACGAGACAGATCCGGAAATGGATTTGAATAAAACATACGGTCGTGGGATCGGACGTGCTCGTCCGACAAATTATTTCCAGTATACGATTTGGACGGATAAGGAGAAAAATGATTTGCGAAGCCCGAACAATCACGATAGTTGGAGGCGTATGGAGGATTTGCATTATAATAATCCGAGCTTGAAGGGGAAGAATGAGTGGTACGGTAAGAATTTTGTAAAGAATCCGGCTATGTCAGTGGAAGATTCCATCCGTTGCTGGTTTATGTGGCCGCATTATAAAGTATTTGTCCCGGATCCATTGCAACAACAATGGGCAGGAGGTGAAACTCCCTGGTATATTTATCGTTCGGCGGAAGTCTATCTGATGATGGGAGAATGCTATTATTGGAAAGATCAGCCTCAGGAAGCTGCAAATATGCTGAATGTGGTTCGTGAGCGTGCAGGAGCAGATCCGCTGACAGCAGCTGATATTAATATTGGAGCCATTCTGGACGAACGTGCCCGTGAATTATATTACGAAGAAAACCGTCATTTGGAGTTAGTGCGTATATCCTATATTTATGCAAGGACAGGTAAACCATGTGAAGTTTTTGGTGGACGGGTATACAAATTGGATAATCTGTCCGGCCCCGGAGGTACAGGTTCGAATATCAAAGAAACAGGTTACAACTTCTGGTATGACTGGGTAACGGCTAAGAATAATTTCTATAATAAAGGAGTTAAGCATAAATGGGCCGAATATAAGATTAGCGTACATCATATTTTGTGGCCAGTTCCGGCAAGCGCCATCAATACCAACTATGGTGGTGCACTGAACCAGAACATCGGTTATCCGGGCGCTGAAAATAACATCACTCCGTTAAAAGTAGGCGAAGAAGTGCCGGCTAAATAACAAGTCGACAAAAAAGCGCGATACACATAACAACAACGCGCAAGAGGCATGTGCCGTCGGGAAGGCTGCAAGCGAGCTAATCTCCCGTAGGCCATGCCTCTTTTTATGTAGGTATCGATATTATTCAGTTAGGATTGATTTTAACAGACACCCTCAAGATGGGTATTCAAATAAAACTATATATTAAGAGTTAATCATGAAGAAAATCGTATTTGTCATATTGGTAGTAATCGGGTGGGCTTGTTCAAGTAAAAAAGAGGAAGAGAAAAACATGACCATTAACTTGAGTCAAGCATTGGAACAACTTGAAGAAATTTCGGTGGAAGACATCGGGTATCATATTGATTATGTGTCATTGGAAACAACAGATGAGTCTCTGATAGGAGATAGGGCTTATATCAGGATATTGAAAGATAAATTGCTTGTTGGCTCTCGTGAGCAACCGGTGAAAATGTTCGATCGTAAGACCGGTAAATTTATCAGATGCATCGGGAAGATCGGGCAAGGGGCGGATGAATATCTATTGCAGGATGGTCTTCCAGTTTTTTGGACGGATGATGTGTCGGGCATCATCTATATCCAGACAGAAGGTCAACGGATTTTACGTTTTGATGCGGATGGAAATCCGTTGGAGCACATCAATCTGCCGGAAGGGATGCCAAGGTTGCAAGGTTTGTCTATAATCGGAAACGGAGGCAATTTGTATTTTTACTCAAAAACTCTATTCAACAAGTATGAAGACAAAATATTTTCATATAATGTCCTGAATAAAAAGGTACAAAGTGAAATCGTGAATCAAGATGATACGATACCTTTTGAACTCTTCAGGACACCAATCTTTTTGGGAGGGTATGGAAATATTCCTGTTTCTACTCGTTGCCTGATTTTGTATTTGAAAAACGACAAAGTCGTCTTTGATTATACAAAGGAACCTTGTTTATGGACATTCGGTGATCAAGTCTATTTTAAAGGGAACTTTAACGATACCATTTATTGTGTATCGGATCAGTTGTTGGAACCTCGATATGTTTTTGACTTAGGTTTCAGGCATTGGCCTTATGAAGAGCGGTATAATCCGGAAGGGAACGAGGATAAGATTGCTTTCAACTATGTGCTGGAGGGTGAAAAAGTCCTGTTTTTTGTTTTCCAAACCAATTATTATGAGATTAACTATAAAGGATTGGGCAAAGACGAAACGTACTGGGGTATTTATGATAAAGGAAATGGAAAGGTTAAGGTCATGGAGAAAGGAATGATAAGCGATTTGGCAAACGGGCTTTTCATTAAATCACTCCAGACAGCAACCGCCAAAGGTGAATTGGCTGGATTATTGGACGTAACCGAAGTGAAAGAATGGATCGAAGATAATCCTTCTAAAAAAGATAATCAAGTACGGCAGCTCTTGTCTGATTTACCTGACGAAAGTAACCCGATTGCTGTGATTGTCGAATAGATGTTTTTTCAATTATAAAAGACATAATTCTCGTGGATATGTGCAGGAAGTGAAAGTTACAAATGTACATGCTTTATTTGATAAGGAATCGGGTGTGCTAACTTTATTGGACCAACCTGTCAAGCATAAATACTTAGGTTTCCGCAATGATCTTGATGGTGGCCCTGTCTTCTGGCCAAAATTTGTTTCATCTGGAAATGAAATGGTCACTTGGTTCACGGCAGACGAGCTTTTGGCTATTTATGAACAGTTACCGAATCCGTCTGCAGAATTGGAAGCGCTGGTTAAGAAATTGAGTCCGGACGATAATCCGGTATTAATGATAGTAACTTTAAAATGAATATGGATATGAAAAAGATCATGTTTTTATTATTGGTTGTTTTTATGGCAAGTTCAAATTGCCTGGATTTGTGTGCACAGAAGAAGGATGTGACAGGATGTGTTGTCGATATGGATGGGAAACCTGTCAAAGGGGCTCGTATTGGTGTCGTTAATACGAAGATCATAGAGAAGACGGATAAGAAAGGCGAATTTTCTTTGAAGAATGTGTTGCCAACGGATAGCGTGGTCATTTATCTGAAAGGCAATAGGGGGGCCAGATTTCTGTTAGGTGATGTTACGCAGCTTTTGCTGAAAGTGAAAAGTGATGCTCTGGTGATCGATAACGGTAAGGGTTCTACCAATTCCGTATCTGTTGAAACATTGGTCTTTAAGAGATATGGCAGCGGGTCCGTCATAACGGCACAAATGATAGAACGTAATGGCTATTTGACAATAAAAGAGGCGATTAAAGCTTGTATACCAGGGGTTAACTTTGAATATACGAATGGGGAAGATAAGATTGTCATCAGAGGTTCAAAGAGTTTGAATCTTTCAACTGATCCGCTGGTTATTTTGGATGGCGCAGAAACGACATTCAGTGCTGCTGATCAAGGTTGTCATGTGAATGATGTTCAGATGATAGAGGTGATTAAGGATGGTTTGGGCTATGGAGCGAAAGGGGCGAATGGAGTGATTGTAATAAAGACGAAAAAATAGAAATGTTTTATTATCTTTGCCCCGATATATACAGTTTGAAGTGAAAAGCTTACAAATAATTTAATAATAATAGTATGAAAAACTATCTTCTATTCTCTATGGCGGCTCTGTTGGTAGGGGCTTCTTGTAACACAAAACAGGAAAAAACGGCTGAAGGCTTTACCGGTGCGCCGGGAGAGGTCAAGTTGATTACGCTTGATCCGGGACATTTCCATGCTGCGTTAGTGCAGAAAGTGTCTTATCCGCAAGTTTCTAAAGATGTTTATGTGTACGCACCCACTGGCTTCGATGTGAATGAACATCTAAAGCGTATCGAGGGCTTTAATACACGTGCAGAGAATCCGACGCAGTGGAATGAAATCGTTTATACCGGTTCGGATTATCTGGAAAAAATGCTGGCTGAAAAGAAAGGCAATGTCATGATTCAGGCAGGAAATAATGGAAAGAAAACCGAATACATTAAAAAAACACTTGAAGCCGGTATCAATGTGCTTTCAGATAAGCCGATGGCTATTAATAGCCAGAATTTCAAATTGCTTGAAGAATGTTTCGATATTGCGAAGCAGAAGAACATCATGTTGTATGACATCATGACTGAAAGAAATGAGATCACAACCATGTTGCAGCGCGAACTATCGACAATCCCTGCTGTGTATGGCGAACAGCTTCCGGGTAGCCCCGAAGAGCCTGCTATCGTTAAAGAAAGCGTGCACCACCTGTTTAAGCTGGTAGACAATAAACCGCTAACCCGTCCGGTTTGGTATTTCGATGTGACCCAGCAGGGCGAGGGTATCGTCGACGTAACGACCCATTTAGTAGACCTTGTTCAGTGGGAAGCATTCCCGGAACAGGTAATCGACTATAAGAATGATATCGAACTGTTGGATGCTAATCGTTGGACTACTTCTATCAGTCCGGAAGAGTTTAAGCAGGTGACAGGAACTGAAGCTTATCCTGATTTTCTGAAAAAGGATGTTGAAAATGATACGTTGAAAGTCTATTGCAATGGTGATATTCTGTATAAGATCAAAGGTGTGACGGCAAAAGTATCTGTTATCTGGAACTATACTTTTCCGAAAGGTGGCGGTGATACTCACTTCTCAGTGATGAAAGGTAGCAAATCTGACCTGGTGATCCGTCAAGGTAAAGAGCAAAACTATCAACCCGAATTGTTTGTAGAAGCAGTTAAGGGTGTCGATCTGGCTGCCTATGAAAAGGATCTTACCGCTTCAATGGAAAAGGTTTCAGCCAAATATCCGGGTGTAGCCTTGAATAAGATCAGCGACAGTGTATGGCAGATCGAGATTCCAGCAAAATACCGTGTCGGTCATGAAGCTCACTTCGGGCAGGTAACAGAGCATTTCCTTCAATATCTGAAGGATGGCAAATTGCCGGAATGGGAAGTTCCGAATATGCTGGCTAAGTATTACACAACGACTTCTGCTTTGGATATGGCAAAAGCGAAAATGAAGTAAACGATTTCTTTATAAGAATAGTGAATCGGTCTGTAAGAGTTATTCTTTCAGACCGGTTTTTATTTAAGAAATTGTTTCCGGTATTCGGTAGGAGTAAAGCCTGTGTTGCGTTTGAAGATCCGGTTAAAATGTGTAATGGTGTTAAAGCCGCATTCGAGACAGATCTGGAAGATATCCATTTTGTTTTCGATCAGTAGTTTACATGCGTATCCGGTACGTAACCCCAGCACATATTCTGTAAAAGTCTTTCCTGATTTATCCTTGAAGTAACGGCAAAAGGCAGAGTTGTTCATGGCAATGAGTGAAGATACTTCGTTAAGGTCTATATCTTCCTTATAGTGGTTCATTAGAAATGAGAGTACCTTTTTCATGCGCAGGTCCATTGCCGGTGATAGGGTTTGGCAGAATTGCAAACTTCCCAGAGAGCGTTTGTCCGGAAATTTTGCCATTTGGTCCAACAAGTGTAGTAAGTTGATAATTCGTATGATTCCGTTAGATTCGGGCAATTGTATAATACTTCGGATAATCTCCTGATTTTGCGGATAAGGGAAATGAATCCCTTGTTTAGAGTCTTCCAATAATTTTTTGATATGAGACAGGTCGGCGTAATTATTAATAGCATGAGCCATAAAGGCTTCTTCGAATTGGATGATTGTGCCTCTGACCCGCAATTTATTATCGCCCTTTTCATACTCCGGTGTACTCTTCATATAATGGGGAATTCCACTACCGATTAGAGTAAGGTCATGAGCTTGAAATTCTTCCATGTTATCAGCAACAAACCGTTTCCCTGAACCTTCTTCTACATAAATGATTTCGAATTCATTATGTACATGCCAGGGAAATGTAAATTTCTCATAATCATATTTCCGTGCAATAATAGGCGCTCCGGAATAAATCGTGAGTTGCTCATGCATTATTCTATTTTCCATTTCAGACTCTCTTCTTGTTATTTGCAAATGTATGTATAATTTTTGTGAATCGGGGGCTGTTAAGTTTTTTGTTTCGGTCCAAGATAGTGTCATTATTTGCAAAAATAGGTTATATCCGGTAGGTAAACTCTTTGTACTTTTGTATATAGCAACTAAGTAATAACATTTTAAATTCTGATACGATGACTACAACACGAAGAGAGTTTCTAAAAAGATCATTGACTGCGGGAGTTGGTATGTTTATCGCTCCGACTATTGTTCCGGCCTCTGTTTTTGGGCCTAATGCACCATCCAATCGGATTAATATCGGAGCTATTGGGACTGGGCGTATTTCACGGGATCATGATATGCCAGGAGTTTGGAAATATGATGATGTCCGGATTATTGCTGCTGCCGATCTTGATGCAAATCGGGTGGCAGATGCGAAAAAGTTGGTAGAAGGATACTATTCCAAAAAATTAGGAAAGCCCTATACAGGTGTGACTACATATGAAAATTATCAAGATTTGTTGGCGAATAAAGATATTGATGCAGTTCTGATCAGTACCCCGGACCATTGGCATGCCAAAATCGCAATTGATGCTGTTCGGGCTGGAAAAGATGTTTATTTGCAGAAACCGACTTCTTTAACGATCGAAGAAGGACGTAAAATGAGTGATGCTGTAAATGCGACCGGGCGCATCCTACAGATTGGAAGCCAGCAACGTTCAATGGAGCAATTCCGGGTTGCCTGCGAATTGGTGAGAAATGGGCGTATCGGGCAATTGAAAGAGATAGAAGTCCGTTTACCGGGTGATCCGTCAGGTGGAAATCCGGAGGAAATGCCTATCCCGAAAAGTTTTAATTATGATATGTGGCTTGGACAGACGCCTTATGTCCCATATACGGTTGATCGTGTACATCCCCAACAAGGGTATGGGCGTCCGGGATGGTTGCGTTGTGAACAGTTTGGAGCCGGCATGATCACTGGGTGGGGAGCGCATCATTTTGATATAGCGCATTGGGCGATGGATAAGGAATATTCCGGTCCGATCGAAATATTCGGACGTGCAACATTTGCGTCCGGAGGCTTGTGGGATGTTCATGGGGATGATTTCGAGACGGAGATGCTTTATGATAATGGGGTGATAGTCCGTGGAATCACTAATACGAATGAGAAACCGAACGGTGTTTTGTTTACGGGAACCGATGGATGGATATTTGTAAGTCGAGGAGCTTATCAGGCTTCGGCAAATGACCCGACGACAGCAGGAAGTTCAAAAGCATTACAGGCTTCTGATCCGAAGATATTGACATCTGTGATTGGTGAAAACGAAGTTCATTTGTATAGAAGCACAGACCATCATGGGAATTGGCTTGAGAGTGTACGGACTCGTAAGCAGAATATTACACCGGCTGAAGTAGCACATCGTTCCTGCTCGGCTTGCTTATTGCAACATATAGCCATGAAACTCAACAGAAAACTTTATTGGGACCCGATTCTGGAGCGATTTAAAGATGATGACGAAGCGAATTCTATGATTGCTCGTCCCCATCGTCCACCGTATAATTTCTGATAGTTATGAAGCAGTTTATATTAATTATTTGTTGTTGGCTTTTATCTTTGCCTTTATGGGCGGCAGAAACAGTTAAGATAGTCGTGGAGGCCGGTAATTTTGAAAGAAAGGATTGCGTCATTTCTGCAGACATTTCAGTGTTGGGTACACGAGAAGTGTTCAGTGTTGCTTTGTTTGAGAAAATAGACAAGAAAAAGAAGCCGGTGAAATGCCAATTGATATGGGAAGAAAAAAAGCCCGTATTGTATTGGATTTTGGATGGTGTTACTCCGGCAGGTACTTCACGCGAGTTTATCGCTAAACGGATTAAGGTACATCAGGGAACTGGGACAATGAAAGTGTCTGATACAGGGACTGCTTTAGTGTTGAAAAAGAATGGTAATGAAGTTCTTCAGTATAATTATGCGGTTACATTTCCTCCGGCAGGAATAGATCTGGCTTATCAGCGTAGCGGGTTTATCCATCCGGCCTATTCCCCTTCCGGGAATGTTCTGACTGCCATACAGCCAAAAGATCATTACCATCATTATGGAATCTGGAATCCTTGGACGCGTATTGAGTATGACGGAAAAATATATGATCTCTGGAACCTGGGGGACAAACAAGGCACGGTACGGGCACGTGATATTGAGTGTACTTATCAGGGAGATGTTTGTGCCGGATATAAGGCCATGCTGGATCATTATATCTTTACCCCTTCGGGTGAGAAAGTGATTATGGATGAGTCTTGGAATATAAAAGCTTGGAATGTGGCAGATGGTTTCTTGTGGGATTTTGAGTCTGGTTTACATCCGTCGACGGATTTACCGGTGTTGATAAAAGCTTATCGTTATGCCGGTTTCGGATGGCGTGCAACGGAAGAGTGGACTAAAGAAAATAGCGAGATGTTTACATCGGAAGGAAAAACGCGCCAGGGAATAGATGGAACTACTGCTCGTTGGATTTATGTCACAGGACAATGTGGCAATCGAGGACGTTCGGGTATGCTGTTTTTAGGGCATCCGGAGAATTACAATGCACCGGAACCGCTTCGTATCTGGGATGAGAATGCCAATGGTGGTCGGGGGGATGCGTTTGTGAATTTTGCCCCGACGAAAAAATAAAGACTGGAAACTGATGCCTGGTGAACATTATAAATTGTGTTATCGTATCTT
>NZ_QUDI01000065.1:0-20699 GCF_003477465.1 Parabacteroides sp. AF48-14 | reverse complement strand
GCGAACCGCCCAAATAGCGACATTGTATCACCGTTAAATCATCATTTATTGTTTCATATCTGCCAAATAGTGAAGCAATAACAGATAAACACCGGTCCTCTATTGCATGTTACGGTTGTATTCTTTTCATGTCACAACTGTCTTCCTTCTGTGTTACGGTTGGATTTCTTTTGTTTCACGGCTGTGACATGAATAGCGGGTAGGTTTGGAAGGGGCACACATTCCGCATCGTTCATTCTATCTGCCGGGTTATTCATTCCTTTACGGCACTATAACCCCATGAAGTACTGCAATACCATTTTATAGCCAATCTTGCCAAGCCAAGACCTTCCCGCTTGCTTACAGTTTTAAGAATGTTTGAACCTGTAAATGCTGATTTCTCAATCTTTGGATCTATCCGATAAACGTTTCTCCAGCAATCGCATATAATAGCCGCCTACAACCGAACGGGCCTGGAAGCCGCGTTGTGTTCCGTCGGAGGTGTAATGCCAGTCGCTTAGCGGGACACGTGAAGTCGTTTCGTTGGCATATTGCCATACCGGGAGCATAAGCGTTTCAAAATCGCTTTCATCTCCGGTCAGACAGGCACTCCAGAGAATCCAGTCCGATTTGGTATAATCTTCACGGTTATCCAACGGTAACCCATATTTGTTTTGTTTGGTCTTGTAATAGGCCATTTCCGTCTCTGCAACTTCGGTCGGGAAGATATTCAGACCTAACAGGCGGTCCCAAACCAGATTATACTTCTGGCTCCAGGTCCCGGACTTGTCGAATGTCAACTTGTAATGATCGCCGTCTTTTGCCATTGCAACCCATTTCCCTGCCATTTCGCGTGCAGTCGAGAGGTAGGATTCGGCAATCTCTTTCTTGCCTAACATCTCCGCCATCTTGCCATAGCCGGCTACTCCCATGATGGCTTTGATAGACAGGTTGGCATTGTGGGCGAAGTGGCCGGCAAAGTCGTCCGTACAGAGTTGGTTCTCCGGATCGAGCCCTTCTTTCTTCAGGTAATCGGCCCAGATTGTCAGTACATCCCAATGTTTGGCCGCATAGTCGGCATTTCCTTCGATTGTGGCAATGGCAGTTGCCAAGATCAGCATATTGCCGGATTCCTCGACCGGCATATCGCCGCCATACGTCTGTCCGTTAGCCTGCGGATAGGTACCGACATCGTGCGCTGGGAACGGTTTGTTCCATTTGCCGCTTTCGCTATAATAGAAGATCGGGTTCATCATGCCTTTCAGCAGTTCCGGATTGTAGCACAAGAACATGGGAGCTGACGGATACGTGATGTCAACCGTGCCGATCGATCCGTTGCTGAAGTTCTCTTTTGAGAAGAACAGCAGGTTGCCTTCTTTGTCCGTTACCAGTTTATGGGCTCCGATAGCCTGGCGATAGGCCAGTGCGCAGAGTTCGGCATATTCCTGACCGCCGGTTGCCGCTGTTTCCTGCATCAACTGTGCGTCGAAATCCGTACAACGTTTCATCATCCTGGCATAGTCCTGCTGGCCTTTGGCAAAGGCATCGAAAATATCGACCTGCCCGTCATGTTTCCAATAAGCCATCCGGTTATCGTTGAAATATTGGATCGCATACAAATCGTCGTATCCGATCAGCAGATGTCCCGAAACAATCTGGTTATCGACTGTGCCTAAGTTGTCGGAGTATGCTAAAACTGTCATCTGCTTTTCCATATCCGAAGAGACATTGTCGGCGTTGCCCGATAGTTTCCCGACAGACATGAATGCTTTCTTTGCGGCGTAATATTCATCGATAGCGACTGTTACATTCGGAGACTGCGGGGCTGAGAGATAGAAATATCCCCAGTCGATGCGTTGGTCGTCGCCTTTCTTTCCTAATATATCCTGGTCGACAGAGCCTGTTTTCAGGTAGACATATCCGTCTTTTTCGATCTTCTCGAAAGAAACCGGCTGGTCGATTGTGTTGACAGCCCATTGAGGCGTTGCTTCCAGATATAACTGTACGTCGTGAGCTTTGCCGTTCAGTGAACGGGCCTGGTAGGTGATGTAGTTATATGGAGCTGTCATGGCATCGAGGTCGTCCATCAGCATCGGAGCAGTGAAGATCAGATCCAGTTCGACCGGGCCGCATTCGAATGTGTAATAGGTTTGGGTCGGCATGACGGTTACCGATTTCTGGACCGCCTTGTTGTCGAATGTGTCCCCCCGTTTCACCTTTTTCATGATACCCATATCTACATATGCACCGCCGCCATTGTTACGGCAATGGGCGGCCAGGATATTTCCGGTCGGTTTCAGCGTGTTTGCAATATCCTGAGGGATCTCTTTCAACAAGTCGTAATCCAGGCCATTGCCCGTTACGGCAACCTGTTGGCCGTTTACATACAGTTCGATATTGTCATCGTGGGAGTATTGGAGGAAGAGGGATTCTTTCGCTGTCCCTTCCGGCCAGTCGAACGAACGGCGTACCCAGATATCGCCGTCTTGCCACGGTGTGGAACGGTAAGGATTGTCTTCGGTTCCAAACGCGGCCTTACCCGTTTTCCATCCTTTTGTGTCGTAATCGGGAGCCATCCATTCCCCTTGGGGCTGGCTGAACGTATAGGTGGCATCCCAAAGGCCGGAGGCTGCCGTACCGACAACCGGAGTGACCTCGACTTTGTCTACACCCATAAAACGGTATGAAACACCGTCTACGCGCAAGCTTCCTAACAGCGGGAAATTACGTCCGGTCCAGTGGCGCACGCTCTCTTCATTCAGTCGGTCGGCAAATGACCAGGCGCTGGTGTACGGGTCGATAGTCACCAACGGGGTGGCTGGTGCACGCAATTCATTTTTTGCAGCAGGAGCATATGCCTCACTCGTTGTGCGGGTGTTCGATGAACAAGCACTTAGCAGAGTGGCACAGACTGACAGCAATGCAATTTGTCTTTTCATTTTTGTTTTTATTTTTATAGATGATAGTTTAATAATCTGCTTAGGTTGCCCGAAATTAGAGATAAAAAACGAGAGTAAGAAGCTATTTGTTTATGTCACTGTGTGATTGCACGATTTTTGAAAGCATTTGCATGATTTTTGAAAACTTTTGTTCGGCTTTCCTTCGTTCTCAAAAGGCATAATTGGGATGTAACTGTCTTTTAATAAAATCGAAATAACTTTTTTTTGTGCTTCTGCTGTATGCGTATATGAGGGATAACCCCTACATTTGCCGATTACAGCAAGGCTGTAGCGAGAGGGGATAAGAATAGTTGATAAATTTGGCTTTTACAGGCGAAAATAGATGAAGCATTTTACGAATATTTTACGTTGGTTATCTGTACAGAAACACTTATATATCTTGTTTGGATTGTTGTTTATCATCCCGAATTGTGTTTTCCTGTTTACAGAGCCATTGCCGGTTTCAGTCGGGATTGCTTCCATTATCATGCCGTTGGCATTCTGGATGGGAGTTTTGTTGCTGGCACGCAGACCGGGGATAGTGGTTTGGTGCCTGCTGCCGAAGATTATACTGGATGGAGGGCAGTTGGTCTTATTATATCTTTTTGGCGAATCCGTCATTGCGGTGGATATGTTTCTGAACCTGACGAGTTCGAATGCCTCCGAAGCCAGTGAATTATTGGGGAATATCTTCCTTGTCATAATCTGTGTGTTTTTCTTTTATACACTTCCCACGCTGTGGCTGGCTACGCGTTCGGTCCGGTTGAAGGACCGGCTGACAAACGTGTTTCGCCGGAAATGGGCGTTGAGGAGCCTGGCATTGTTTTTGATCGGAGTCGCTCTTTGTTTCCTGTCTCCTCTGCAACATCATCGTTTCTCGCTGAAAGATGATGTTTATCCGGTTAATGCGCTTTATAACCTGTATTTTGCGATTACCAAATCGGAAAAGAATGCTAACTATCATATTACTTCCGCCGATTTCCGATTCGATTCTATCCGCAAAGCCCATCCGGAAGGTAAGCGGGAAATCTACGTATTGGTAGTGGGAGAGACGTCACGCGCCATGGAGTGGAGCCTGTATGGCTACGAACGCAATACGACTCCCCGGATGAAACAGCTCGACGGACTTGTCCATTTTACGGATGTGGTGACGCAATCCAATAATACGCATAAGAGCGTCCCGATCATCCTTTCCGCAGCCAGCGCCGAGGATTATGGAGTTATCTATGACGAGAAAAGCATTGTTACTGCATTCAAGGAAGCCGGTTTCCGTACGTTAGTCATCGCCAATCAAAAGCTCACAACCTCGATGATTGGGGCTTTTTACCGGGAGGCCGATTCTTTTATCGATATGAGTAGTTTCAATACCGGCTCTTATCTGACTTCTTTATATGATGCCTCGCTTTTGCCTTATTTGGAAAAGGAACTGGATAAATCGGACGACGATATGTTTGTCGTTCTTCATACATACGGATCGCATTTCAATTATCACGAACGCTATCCGGCCGAGTTCCGCTTCTATACACCTGATAAGGCGGAAGGTATCCGTGCCTCCTATAAGACCGAATTACGCAATGCCTATGACAATTCGATCCATTATACGGACTATGTGCTGGGTGAAATTGTGGATATGTTGAAAAAGAAGAATGCCTGTGCGTCGATGCTTTACTTGAGCGATCATGGGGAAGATATTTTTGACGATTCCCGCGGGCGGTATCTGCATGCTTCGCCGATACCTACTTATTACCAGTTGCATATCCCGTATATAATCTGGTTTTCGGACAATTACCGGGAGCTGTTTCCCGACAAATACTGGACGGCAGTTTCCCATCAGGCTTATCCGGTCAGCACAAACAGCGTGTTCCATACCATGCTGGATATCGCAAACGTGCAGACAGCCGTGTCGGATTCTTCGTTGGCGCTGACCAGTAAGGCTTTCGACATACGCGACCGTATGTTCTTGGGTGATCACGACGAACCGGTTCCTTTCTGGAAAGTCGGGCTGAAAAAGGCCGATTTTGTTATGTTGGACAAATGGAAGATGGCTTATCGTAAAGACTGATGAGTGCACAGAACGGGCATACTACAAGTAAGGTCATACTGGGATACTTGTTATTGATCCTGGTAGCTGTCTGTGCAGTCGTTTATATCTATAATGTCATCGAACAGTTTGCTGATGAAGAAGATCCCAGCAGCAAGTCGAGGGAGAAAGTCTATCTGGTCACGAACACCCTTTCCCTTCTTTATGAAAGTGAGGCGCTCGGACAGGTGATCGGACGTCCGCAAGGTGAGATCAGCCATTTTAACCGTACCTTGAACAAGGCCTTGCAGAATATGGATTCCCTGCGCACATTGGTGTCAAATCCGGCATTGCTTCCCAAAATAGATACGATCGACATGCTGATCGAACAGAAACGTTTGAATACCCGCCGATTGTTGGAGACCTGGCAGGAAACGAACGCCGAACATCTGTATGCCCAGAATATTGAAAAAGTAATTGCCCAACAGGATACAGTAGTCCGGCAGGTTGAAATACAGGAGCGTGTGATCATACATCAGGATTCCGTAAAGACTCCCCAACCCCGTAAACCGCGTGGCTTCTTCCGCCGTCTTGCCGATGCTTTCTCTCCGCCAAAGGAAGATTCTGCAGTAGTGGTCAATACAACCCGGCAGATTGTGACGGATACATTGGTGAACGCCTTTAATCCGGCAGATACGATCGTGACAGTTCTGAAAAGCCTGCAGGACAGTGTTGCGGACCAACGCAAACAACTTGTCGACCAGTTGTTGGAGCGCGCTGCCAATCTGCGTTATAACAACAGTATTATCACGAGCCGGATCAACCAGATGTTGCGTGATATTGAGGAAGAAGAGATGAACGTTTCGATGGAGCGTGTCGTGAAGAAGCAGGAACTTCTGCGCGAAACGTCCTATCTGATTGCCGGTATCGCTGTCCTGTCTCTGATTATTGTGATTGTCTTTATCATCCTGATTGCGCGCGATATATCCCGGAGCCAGTATTATCGGCAGCAATTAGAGAAAGCAAAACAGTATGCGGAGGATTTGTTGCACAGGCGGGAGAAGCTGATGCTGACCATCAGTCATGATATCCGGGCTCCGCTCTCTTCCATTATCGGCTATATCGAACTGTTGATGCGCCGCCATCCGGATGAGCGCCAGCGTTATTATCTGGAGAATATGACAGGCTCTGCCGACCATATCCTTTCGTTGGTGAACGGCCTGCTGGATTTCCACCGGCTGGAATCCGGACAGATGGAGATACAGAACATACCTTTTAGCGTGCGAACACTTTTCAATGAAATATATGGCAGCTTCCGCCCGATTGCCGAGTCGAAAGGGTTGTCGTTTGTGTTGAACCTGAAAGAAGAGGGGATGGACCGGATTTATTCCGGTGATCCGATACGCCTTCGCCAAGTGGTCAGCAACCTGTTATCCAATGCGATCAAGTTTACGCATGAAGGGCGTGTGGTTCTGCTGGTCAAGTTTTCTCCGGCTGATAGCCAATTGTCTATTACTGTCAGTGATTCCGGTACGGGTATTCCGGAAGAAGAACAGGAAAAGATTTTCGGTGAATTTACCCGCCTTTCCAGTACGGAAAAGGAGGAGGGATTCGGCCTGGGACTTTCCATCACCCGCAAACTGATCGAGCTGATGGGAGGGGCGCTTACGCTGAAAAGCGTTCCGGGAAAAGGGAGTGACTTTACGATTGTGATGCCGTTGCAGGAATCGGATGTACAGACATTGCCGGCAGCTTCCGTTCCGGAAGAGGACGAGGCCGAAGCGGAAACGTTTGAAGGACGTGAAATCTATTGCCTGCTGGTCGATGACGATCCGTTGCAGTTGGCGCTGACCGAAGAATTCCTGAAACGCAACCATGTGGAAGTAGCCAGCTGTACGAATCCCTTTACCGTAGTCGACATCCTCCGTAACAGTTCTTTCGATGCCATCATCACCGATATACAAATGCCGGGCATGGACGGTTATGGATTGCTGAGCGCCATCCGTACATCGGGTATCCCCGGAACAGATACGGTGCCGGTAATAGCTCTTTCCGCCAGCGTGGAAAACGAACATACCCATTACCTGGAGGTCGGCTTTACCGGATTCCTGAACAAGCCTTTCACGGCAAAACAATTGATAGCCTTGTTGAATAACCTGTTGCAGGCTAATATACAGGCCGAGACGTCGCCCGAATTCAATTTCGATTCGCTCACTTCCTTTGCCGGAGAAGACAAAGAGGCCTCCGCATCCATTATCCGGACGTTTGCCGAGGAAACGAATAAAAGCATTTCACTCCTGCAGCAGGCATTGGATGCAACAGAACGTGGTCCGGCTGCAAAGATTTCCCATAAATTGATTCCACTTTTCACTATGTTGGGAGCGACTGACCTGGTCGCACAACTGCGGATTCTCGAGAAGAACGACGAAGCTGTGACAGACGATGGCTGGAAGCGGCTACTGTCCGAAGTGATCCGCCAGGCAACAGTAATAGTCAATCAGGCTGTGGAACGCTATCTGTAGAAATATTCCACACTTGTGTCCATAAATTCCCCGTTTATAAAGAGGCTATAATTATCCTTCGTAAAACATTCTATATGATATATCTGTTAGAATATAAGAGTTTACGAAAAAATATCGTGGACATGACTTTGTTTGGCACGATATTCGCTTCCTCTTTAAGTAAGAAGCGGAAGTGGACGTTTCTACATTTAAACCGTTTAAAGTTATTATGTTCGAGTATTCTATTTAAGTCTGCAAAACAAAAAGAGCGCCTAAAAGGGTGCTTTTTTTGTTTTATATAACATCTTTGCCTACTTTTGCAGCGTGAATTAGCAGTAGTCAATAGCCTGTCAATTCATAATTTATAATTCATAATTCATAATTTACTTTCTTACCATGGAGCACGGACTTTTGGCTAAATCATCTCGTATAGAGGTGGTGGATGCACTTCGCGGTTTTGCCGTTATGGCAATTATGTTACTGCACAACATCGAACATTTTAATTTTTATGATTTTCCAACGCCTTCTTCGGAATTTATGCAGGCAATGGATAAAGGGGTATGGGAAACTCTTTTCTTCCTTTTTTCCGGTAAGGCCTATGCTATCTTTTCCCTGTTGTTCGGTTTCAGCTTTTTTATCCAGTATAACAACCAGGCAAAAAAAGGCAAGGATTTCCGGTTGCGTTTCCTGTGGCGCCTTTTCCTTCTCTTTATTATAGGATGTTTCAACGGGGCGTTTTTCCCGGGGGATATATTGGTGCTTTATGCTATTATAGGCGTGGTGCTGGTGCTGGTCTGCAAATGGAGCGACCGGGCAGTTTTGATAACGGCTATTATTCTGATGCTCCAACCGCTTGAATTGGGTAAGTTCTTTTATGCAATGATGAACCCCGACTATGTGCCGGCTGCCGGTATCTGGCGTATTCACAGCCAGCGTATGTATCCGTTCCTGTCGCAGCCGGATTTCTGGGCGATGGTCAAATCCAACCTGTGGGACGGCCAGTTGTTCAGCCTTTTGTGGGCATGGGGATACGGACGTTTCTTCCAGACTGCCTCTTTGTTCCTGTTGGGGATGCTGATCGGCCGTAAACAGTTGTTTGTGAATCTGTCCGAACACCGCGTGTTCTGGATGCGGACTTTGGTTATAGGAGCAATCTGTTTTGTCCCGTTGTATTTCATCACAGCCTCCTTGCCGGATCTGATTCCCAATAAGGCGATGTTGACCCCGATGAATACAGTAGTCTCTTCTTTCCGCAATTTCTCCTTTATGTGTGTGTTGGTTGCAGGCTTCGTATTTCTGTGGCAACAGGTTTCGACGCATAAAGTGTTACACGGATTGGTCCCTTACGGAAAGATGAGTTTGACGAACTACCTGACACAATCCATTATCGGCTCATTTGTTTATTTCGGCTACGGTCTGTCCCTGTACGATGACCTCTGCACGACCGCCAGCTTCGGAGTCGGTGTCTTATTGTTTATCCTTCAGTTAGGTTTCTGCCATTGGTGGTTAAGCAGATATAAGCAAGGTCCGTTTGAAGGTGCATGGCGTAGAGCGACATGGATATTTAGTAATTGAAAATTGAAAGTTGAAAATTGAAAATTAGAGTGGCGGTGCTATCTATTTTCAATTTTCAACTTTCAATTTTCAATTATCTCGCTATCTTTGTATATGAAACAAAAAAGAATAATATGCCGTCTATTCTGATTTTAGAAGATGATATAACATTCTCGTTGATGCTGAAAACCTGGCTGGGAAGGAAAGGCTTCGAAGTCAGTTCGGTGTCATCGGTTTCGGATGCAAAGAACCGGATAGAGGATGTTTCTTTCGATCTGATCCTGTCGGATCTGCGCTTGCCGGACGGGGATGGGATCGACCTGTTGAAGTGGATAAAAGAAAATAATATTTCAATACCCCTGATCATGATGACCAGCTATGCAGAGATACAAACAGCTGTGCAAGCGATCAAATTAGGGGCATCCGATTATATTGCCAAACCATTGAACCCGGACGAGCTTTTAGGTAAGATCCGGGATGTGATAAAGGCTGTAGGGGAGGAACCTGCTGCTCCGGTTGCTGAACCTGTCATGCGCCCGGCGAAGCGTCCGGACCTCGGGTAACAATCATAGTCAGTATATCGAGGGGCAGAGCCAGGCTGCGCGCCAGCTTTATGAACATGTACGATTGGTTGCGCCGACGGATATGTCCGTCCTGATCACCGGATCGAGCGGGACAGGAAAAGAATACGTCGCCCGCCGTATTCACGAACAGAGTAACCGGAAGAAAGCTCCTTTCATCGCCGTCGATTGCGGAGCTATCCCGAAAGACCTGGCTGCCTCCGAATTTTTCGGTCATGTGAAAGGCTCGTTTACCGGAGCTATCGATAATAAGGAAGGCGCTTTTGTGGCTGCCCAGGGAGGAACAATTTTCCTGGACGAAATTGGAAACTTATCGTATGAAGTGCAGGTGCAGCTTCTTCGTGCCCTGCAGGAGCGTAAAGTGAAACCGATAGGCAGTAACCAGGAGATTGTGATTAATGTCCGTCTCATCTCTGCAACAAACGAGAATCTGCGTGTAGCGATCGATAAGGGCGATTTTCGTGAAGACCTGTATCACCGTATCAATGAGTTTACAGTCCGCATTCCCGATTTGAAAGAACGGAAAGAAGACCTTTTGCTATTTGCGAACAGCTTTTTGGATCAGGCGAATATGGAATTGCAGAAGGATATTATCGGTTTTGACAATGACGTGATACGTCTTTTCCAGTCTTATTCATGGCCGGGCAATCTGCGCCAGATGAAGAATGCAATCAAGTATGCAACTTTATTGGCTACCGGCCGTTATATCACCCGGAATGAACTTCCGGAAGAACTGACTGCCGCCCCGGTTTCTACTCCGGTCAATATCCAGCTAAAAAATGAGACGCACGAATGCGAGATGATCAAGCGAGCCCTCCAGGAAGCCGGAAACAACAAAACGAGGCTGCCCAGCTATTGGGAATCGACCGGAAAACGCTTTACAATAAATTGAAAGCGTATCATATTGAGGAATAAGAAAACCGACTTATTGTATAAAACTCATTTTTCAGGTTCGAAAGGTTCCTGAATGTGAATAAATATTAATCCCCTTTTTGATGTCCCAAAAGGGGATTTTTTCATTTTTTCGGGTGTTTTTCTCCATTACGACCGTCTTCTTTGCCATTGCGACCGTGCTAATGTGTAGTGCACTCGGCACCTCGCGAAGATTAGGACGGTCATAATGGCGATTAGGACGGTCGTAATTGAAAAGAGGACCGTTTTCAAGGCAAAAAAGCACCTGAATTTCCTTGCGATATTTGGGACACCGTCCGTTTTGTTTTCAAATATTCGATTCTCCGGGAGTTAAGGTTTATCACATTGTCGGCGTTTCCATCTTTCGGTAATCTAATTGCACGCTTTTCGAAACGGACTGCGCACCTCATTTCATCTGGTGTCAGCCGGAGAGGTTAAAACCGTGAAAAGAGTCAAACAAAAATCGATCAAAATTTCGGATGAAATAGAAAAACGCCCGAAATGGGGGTTATTGTAATATTGTTTATTTTGTCGACTGTTTATTTGTTCGCCGGTTGTGGAGACTTAACAGTAAAAGTAAGCGATCTCAAAGCACCAATTTTATCCGTATAAAAAGCATCAAATATGCAAAATTCTATTCAAATCACAATTTATGTCTCCGAAAACTTGTGTAATAAAATAATACTTTCTATCTTTGCACCCGCATTACAGAAGTAATGCACAGGATGATTCGCTAGCTCAGCAGGTAGAGCACATCCCTTTTAAGGATGGGGTCCTGGGTTCGAACCCAGGCGGATCACATAAGAACAAAGCCAAACGGCGACAAAAAAGAGACAAGTCCTACAATATCAACGTATTGTAGGACTTTTTTTTATGTTTCAGTCCTGCCTGAAAGACAAAAAAGGGGCACGAAAAGACACAGTTGAGTATCCAAATCGTACCCCCTTCCCCCAAAAACGATTAGGGGGTACGATTGTCGGAAAATGGCTTACTTTTGACGTGATTTGTCTATACTCTATTTATCTCATTTACAGTGATTAAAATTAGTTTTGCAATCTAAAAAAGTGAGATTATGAAAAATGAAAAGAGTACATTCAGCGTATTGTTTTACCTGAAAAAAGACAAGATGAAAAAGAATGGTTTAGTACCCATTCATGCCCGTATCACAATCAACGGCAAACAAACCCAATTCAATACCAAGTTAGAAGTCCTTGAAACCAACTGGAAATCCGGCAGAGCCATAGGTAAATCAATGGAGATACAAAGGCTTAACTCCATGCTGGACGACATTAAGGCAAATATCCGTTCCCACTTCCACAACCAATTAATGCGGGATAGCTATGTTACCCCCGAAAGCGTGAAAAATGCTCTTTTGGGAAAAGAGGAAGAAGCCAATACCATCATTTCTTTTTTCACCCAGCACAACGACCAGTACAAGAAAAAGGTCGCAGCAGGTGAAGCGACCCCCAAAACCTACAGCCGATATGAACTGACAAAGTTACGCCTGATAGAATACATGAAAGATGAATATCGTGTATCAGACTTACCGATACGTCAAATTAATAAGGTATTTATTGAGAATTTCTACCTATATATAATAAAGAACCACGATTGTTCACCCAATACAGCAATGAAGTTTATCCAACGTTTCCGTACAGTGGTAAACTTTGCACAAGCTACCGGATTAATTACTGCTGACCCGTTTGCTCATTACAAACTTAAATTCGAGTATATCGAAAGAGGGTATCTTGACAAGGACGAAATAAGCAGGTTATGCAATAAAGAATTTGCTTCAAAGCGATTGGAACAGGTACGGGATATTTTTATTTTTAGCTGTTATACCGGACTTTCATACGTGGATATATGCGAATTAACCCGCAGCGACATCCGTATGGCATTCGATGATAATTTGTGGATTATAAAGAAACGTCACAAGACAAAAGTAACATCAAACATCCGTTTACTGGATATTCCGAAAGCTATCCTGAACAAATACGAGGGAAAACTTAAAAACGGTCAATTGCTACCTGTTATCAGCAATCAAAAAATGAATGATTATTTGAAAGAAATTGCAACGGTATGCGGTATTGACAAGAACGTCACATTTCACCTTGCAAGGCACACTTTTGCAACGACCATAACTTTAGCAAATGGTGTACCCATCGAAAGTGTATCTAAGATGTTGGGACACACCGACATTCGCACTACTCAAATCTATGCTAAAGTTATAGATGCGAAATTAAGTAACGATATGGAATTACTGGCACAGAAAATTAATACGAAAAAGGTAACTGCTGCCATATAAAAGATTAGGAACTGGTCACGATTTGTGACCAGTTCTAAAGATAACTTATCACTTAACAACTTAAAATATTGAATTATGGATTTACAAATCATTCAAAACAAGATTTATGAAATTAGGGGTTGCAGGGTTATGCTCGATAGCGACCTTGCGGCACTTTATCAGGTGGAAACAAAAGCGTTGAAACAGGCTGTTAAACGTAATATAGAACGTTTCCCCGAAGATTTTATGTTTGAACTGACAAAGGAAGAAGTGGAATGTTTAAGGTCACAAATTGTGACCTTAAAGAATAATCCCGATGAAATGGCAGCAGCAGCCGGTTCAAAACGTGGCAAACATACCAAGTATTTGCCTTATGTTTTCACGCAGGAAGGTGTAGCGGCTTTATCGGGTGTGTTACGTAGTCCTATTGCCATACAGGTGAATATTTCCATCATGCGGGCATTCGTAGCCTTGCGTCAAATGATAACAGGCTATCAGGAACTACTAAAGCGTATTGAAGAACTGGAAGAAAGTACGGATGCACAATTCAGCGAGATATACCAAGCACTGACCCAATTACTAAGCAAGCCCGAACCGAAGCCACGCAAACCGATAGGATATAGAACCTATGACGAATAACGGTTTAAGGTATTCGGTTGTCTAAGGGGTGTCACCAGTGATACCCCTTTTTCAGTTCCCTAAAGTAATGTATCTCAATCACAAATTTTAGCAAAGTTACAGCCCGGTGGGGACAAATACCAAATCCGAGCCGTTCCGGTTTTCTAAAAAATCTCCACACCTACGGGTCGTATTTTTTGAAAAGATATGGTTGAAGTCCCCGCCAAACTGTGGGTGTCCGGCAAAATTTCTTATTGTTTAATTTAAATTTCAGTAGTCATGAAAACAACAGAATTTACCATGCCGGAAATCACTATCTCTTATAAAGACAATGTAAAAGCATCCGAAAGGGTGAAAATACTCTCATCCGAAACGTCCTACTCTTACCTGAAACCGTTCTATATCGAATGTATGGAACATCACGAGGAAAGCCATGTAATGTTTCTCAATCGGGCAAATAAGGCTTTAGGCGTTTCCCTTATCTCTAAAGGCGGCATGGCTGAAACTGTAATGGACGTGAAAATCATCCTGCAAACCGCCTTGAAAGTCCATGCTTCGGGCATAATCCTCTCACATAACCATCCATCGGGCAACCTGCGTCCGAGTGAACCGGACAAACAAATCACCTCAAAAATAAAAGAAGCCTGCAAGGTATTGGATTTACACCTGTTAGACCATATCATCCTGACAGAAGAAAGCTATTACAGTTTTGCTGACGAGGGGCTTTTATAAGCCCTTTTTTTGTTACTGGCAACAAAAACACAATATCCTACTTTTAAAATAAAACCATTTTTCCAGTTTCTCCTATTGTAAATCTTCCTCTTAGGCAGTCCCCAGCCGAAGCAGTCATTATCGTATCACATAGGCAAAGGTATTTCCGTGTTCTTCACGTCTTTGCAAGGTCAAGCCCTAAAGGGTTTAAACAAAAATCTTCCTGTTGTACTTCGTCCAAAGAGTATTTTTCTTTAAAATCTTGCAAAGCCTAAACACTACCCTTTAAAGCCTATATGAAACGAAAACGACCGCCCCGACCGGAAACGCATAAAAAAAAAGTCAGATTTACGAGAAACAGGAAAAAAGGTTATGAAACTCAACTCCCTTACCTCTCAAATCCGCATAAATTTTAAAAGACACAGAATTATGGAAGCAGTAACATTATCAGAAGCAAGAGTTTATGTAGGTACTTACAACAAGTATAACAACGGTTCACTTTTCGGCAAGTGGTTAGACCTGTCCGACTATTCAGATAAGGACGAATTTTTGGAAGCGTGCCGGGAACTGCACAAGGACGACCAAGACCCGGAATTTATGTTTCAGGATTACGAAAATATCCCGGAAGCCCTGATTTCCGAAAGTTGGCTTTCTGAAAAGTTCTTTGAGCTTCGGGATGCCATCGAGAAACTAAGCGAAACCGAGCAGGAAGCGTTTTTCGTATGGTGCGACCACCACAACAGCGATATAAGCGAAGAAGATGCGGACGACCTTATTTCTTCCTTTGAGGACGAATATCAGGGAGAATATAAAGACGAGGAAGATTACGCCTATGAAATCGTAGAGCAATGTTACGACCTGCCGGAGTTCGCAAAGACCTACTTTGACTATTCGGCTTTTGCCCGTGATTTATTTATAACTGATTACTGGATGGATAACGGTTTTGTTTTCCGTTGCGCCTGATTACTAACCGGGTGGAGCAATCCACCCGCAATACACCAAGGCAATGAAAGTAAATAATAAGATAGCGACTTCTTTACGATGGTTCATACTTGCTTTTATCATCTATCAGGCAGCCACCAGCACCGCCGGAATGTGGATAGCCCTAATCATAGGCTTTTTTATTATCCGGTTCGTTCTCCGGCTGTTTATCTCCGCCGTTTACCTGTTTTGTATGGCGATTATTTTCATTGTGTTGCTCTCATTTTTGATTATCTGATAACTCATTATAAATTATAACGATATGGAAACTTTAAACAAAAACGGGGTAAGCATTACCCAAATACCGGGAGAAGAAAAATATGTGAAATGCTGTTTAGGCGCATTCAGGGGACAGATTTATTTCCAGTATGATTATCGCCATACAGATATGGAACTGTTCAGCACAGTGGCTAAAACGCTTGACGAATGCCGCAAACAGCGGGATGAATGGATTGCGAAAAAAGAAAAGAAACAATAACGATATAAATAAGTACATTTATGAAAACGACAGAAGTAAATAAAAAGATTATCGGCAGACGTTGCAAGTGCATATTTACGGGCTTACTGGTAACGGGTGTTATTGAGGACACCACAGAGGATAAATATATGGTCAGCGTGAAAGTACGTTTCGACACGCCGCACCAGTGGGGTGATGAACTTTATTCTTATGACTGGTCTTTCGGACGGAAAGCAGATGATTTCGGTTCATTGAAGTATTTGGAACTACTACCCGACAAAACAACATTCGATGCAATGATAGTTACTTTCGGCGAACCCATCGACACGCTGAACGACATTTTTGAAGACGTGAAAGCATGGGGTGTCTGTTCACTGAAAGGGTGGATAGATAGCTATGAAAGCACCCGTTTTACGCCCATAGACGTAGATAAGGCGGTTATAACGAGCGAATATAACATGGAATGTGTCAAAGAGTGGTTGGAACATAACACACCTGTAAAGAACATTATAATCGGTTAATAAAGAACGGCGGCAAATGCCGCCGCTACTTTCTTTCTGTGAGCCGAAGCGGACAAAGAAAGATAGCAAAGAAACCTGTTTCCATTCCCTATAAAAAAGATAACCCGGCGGGAAATACCCACCGGATTATCTACCATAACATTACGCATTACGTATCATTCCAATTCTTCGCCCCATAGTTCTTTATCGGTTGGAGCGTGTTTCATTTCATACCAGCACCAGCAACCAGCCAGCAGGTAAAAAGCAGCCAAAGCCACAAGGAATTTATCTATCATACGGATAAAATACATGAAACTCAATATCATCCCTCATGGAGCAGAAAGATAACTTTCAGAATGCACACCATTTCTTCATCTTCGGAATCAAATTTCCAAGTCCGCTTTTTTACAACCATTTCCGTATCATAGTCGAAATAATTCAATGCCGGAGAATCATCTTCTTCATCCGCCCACTTGAAAGCCTGATTGGACGGTGTTTTCCTTAATGCTATCCGGTCAGATGGTGAAATGCTTTCTTTATCCACTATCACAATATCACCGACTGCCGGAACTGCATCCGTTTTCCATGTGGTACTTACAAAAAATGAAATACCGTTTATATCCAATTCTATTTTAACCATGTTCTTTTTGTCTTTAATTGTTTTCTTCTTCCTTACTGTTGTCATTGTTAAATGAAAACGTAAGTTGTTCCAACTGCCCGAAGCTATCTTGAAAATACACATCTACCGTCTGTTGGTCGGTTGATGCAGAGGTATAGTAAAGCCGGAATGTTTCGCCCGGAAGAGGGTACAGGTCATTCGGCAGTAGAACCGTCCCATCGGACATTTTCAGCGTTCCCGCCCCGTCCGGCTGGAAATAGCGGATGAAATACTTTGTTTCCTCATACCGCCCGTCCCGGTGAAGCTGACACCTGATTTCGGCGGTTTCACCCACCTTTAATTTCTTCGGTACAGGCATCGTTTCAATACTGAACGGGTAAGACTGCTGTATATCCACATCGTCATTACACGCACCCACAAATAAGATGGCGGCCATTATATAGCAGCCCATTAAAATACGGCTTAAAATCTTTCTCATATACATTATATATAATAGGTTAGTTTATCACATTATTATCTTTAGACCGATACCGAACTGTGTATGGAACTTTCCAACGGAAGAACCGAACAGGCATCTTTCCCGTGCGTTAATCAGGAACACCACCCGGTCGGTAATGTAACTTTCCAGTTCCAGCGTCAGCGCACCGCCATAGACAAAACCGTCCTTATCGGTTAGGGTCGAGCCATCGGGCAGCAGCTTGTCACCCCAGTTACTTGTTTCGTACCCGGCAAGGGCAGACAATCCCAGCGAGAGGAAAAAGGTTTTCTTCCGGTCGGAAAGGAAGTTCATATAGTAACCGCCCTCACCTGTGAACTGGCTTACGGGTATCTGTAAATCCTTATAGGGGTAATGCTTTTCGAGGTATTCCCCGCCGATAACCCACCTGTTCCCATTTTTGGTATAGGTAGAGAGAGCCGCCCCGAAGTAATAAGCGAAATCGCTTTTACTGTTCCAGTGAACACCGTCCGCCATACCACCTGTAACCTGCAAACCTTTCATTCCCGGCAGACATCTTTGTGCGTGTGCCTGGTTAAAAGTCAGGCACAGCACAAAAAGGGATATAATACAGCATATCCTTTTCATGTTCATTTGATTTTAAGTTCGTTAATCACTTTAGCTGCCACTATATCCGAATTTTCCACCCGGATAGTTTGGTGCCTGCCCCCGTTCTTTTCCACCAGTTCGATAACCAATATCTTATCGTCAGGGATAGTGAACTGTGGAACGGTGTACACGGTGCGGACAGTACTTTTACCACCGATAACCAGTATCTCGTTATAGCTCCGCACCGGGTCGATAACGGTTTCCTGAATAGCCGTTCTTTTGGCTACTTTCTTATCCACAATCTGAAACGGATAAAATCGGTATCAAACGGTACGTTTGAACTGTTCCTTGTTTGTGTGTGGAAGTAGAACAGTCCGTTATGCGAATAAATGCCCTTTACCAAGAACTGCACCCCGAAACGCTTGCATCCCAAATGTTTTATTTCCCGGTCATTGTTCTTGTAGATGGACTGCATAATCAGCTTTACCAAAAGCGGGCTTTCGTTACCCAGTTCACGGAAATAGATGTTCATCCGGGTGTGGCTGAAATCCGTTGTGTCCTCATTCTCCAAGAAATCTTTCATTTCGATGTTCAGCATTTCCGGTTCATGTGCGTATTTCGCATTAAAGGAATAAAAGCTGCCATCCTCACAGATAACGGAAAAATTGGTTTCACCGGGAAAGCCCTCTGTCGTAGCCTTGACCCTGACAACATTTTCCGCCCCGTCCGCTTTTCCGGCAATAATGTAGTTACTGCCTAAATCCACGTACTTAACGGCAGACGGGAAAATAAGGTGTACCGTTTTGGCGAACGTCACCTGTACGCCGTAAGGTGTCACCATTTGACGGTAAGGCAGTTTCTTTGTTATACCCTGATACAAGTCGTTACTTTGTGCTTTCACGGAAACCACGCCCATGATAAGAGCGAATAAAATCATTAACTTTTTCATTTTGGATTGAAATTTTTATGGTTGATAAATAAATTACTGTTGTTTGGCGTAAAGCATCACCTGATAGTTCGCTTTCAGGTGTACTTTTACCGTTCTGAACTTCTTGGCAAGGTATTGCGACCCGCCCTGCATCAAGCCCCTTGTAATATCCATTGCGACCTGCTGCCCGGCACTTTGCGCAAAGGAAATGCTCGTACCCAGTCCCGCACCGATGTTCGCCATCGCTTCTTTGGCTGCTTCCTGTTCCAGTGACGAGGGTACGGAAAGCCCCTTTTGCCCGTCACTGTCATACACGGCGAGTTCCACCGGAATGATGTTACCTGCATATTCGAGCGAGGACACCAGTATGTCGAGCCGTTCCCCCTGCACTTTGGCACTTCCCGATACAAGGCTGTTTTTCGGGACAATCACATTACCTGCCTGTAACGGTTCTAACAGCCGGAGTTTAACGGTCTGCCCGTCCATAAGTGTTTGGTCGTTATGAACACACGCCCGGATAGTATTCTTTCCCATCGAATAACCACTGCCGACCGCCGTATTAAACCCGTAATTGCGTGGCTTACTGTATTCGGTGATAAATTCGCTGTTGCTCATGGGTTGCTGCAATCCTGAAACCGTCCTGTCCGATACCGATTTTACAGGTGTGGCGTTTCCTTTGCCCTGAACGGTTGCGGACGGTGCGACCTGTGCAATCTGTTCCGGTTGCGGTGGTACGCTTTGCCCGTTCTGTCCGTTCATGTATTTTGCCGCCAGTTCGTATGACTTTTCCATAAGAGCCACCTGTTCATCTATGCTGCCCGCCCCGTTTTCTTTGGCATCGAGCCGGGCAGTAAGTTCTTCCACCTGACGTTTCAGTTCCTCTTTTTCCTTGTCCTCTTTCGGCGTTTCATAGAAACTGCCTAACTGACGGTTCATGTCCCGGTAAGCCGCCGCCGAAGACTGGATAGAGGAACGGCTATTGTTCGGCGCACCTGCCCCGAAGTCTATTACATTGGTTTTCGGCTTTTCCGCCGGAGCATCATCTATCAGGGTCAAATCTTCCCCGTTCCCGTTTTCCTCTCCGAGCGAAAAGGCAAAATCCTGTAAGGAGCGCATCTTGTCCGCCTGTTTGTTCTCCATCTGTTCCTGTTCGTAAGCTGTCTTTTTATCGCTGATTATCCCGTCCCCTTTGGGTTGCGGAATATCGGCGTTAAATCCGCCCACGCTTTCCACCTTTGTTTCGTTCTTATCGGACGGTGCAAAAATCAGGTACATAGACCCCAAGAATACCAGTCCCATAAGCGGGTAAACCAGCATCTTCTTTCGCTGCTGTATCTGCTGGGGTGTCAGTTCCTTTTTCTCTTTTTTCTGTTTTTCAGGTTCTTTTCCCCTTGCCGTTTCCGGTGCGGGAGTTTCATTCTTCACTTCTTTTTCTTCCATTGTCTGACTGATTAAAAATATTCGTACTGTCTTTACTTTGAAGTTGTAACTGCCTGATATGTTCTATCCGTATGGTTTCGCCATCCTCTTTGCCTATCCGATAAATGGATGATACCGTAAAGTAGATGGATAGCCCGCCGAAGAACAGGAGCATAAGCAGGATTACCGCCAGCCTTATTTCCGGTGTCATGCGCCCGCACAGGCGGCGGAGTTTTTCATCCGCCCAGTCCTGAACATGGGTAATCGCCTGATTAACCGGAGAGAGTATTTTCCGTATCATGGTTTACCGCTTTATGGTGTTCAAGTCCTTGTTTTCCGTTATCTCGAAACTTTCCATGATAAAGCCGTGCGGGTTGTTGTCCGAGCGCACAGCGTTCAGCAACCGGCAACGGGTGACAAGGCTTCTTTCCGTCACGCTGCTTTCACGGATAATCATTTGCCGGGCATAGGTAGTCACCGCATACGGGTACACATCGAAATTGCATGAAACGCTGTCTATCCGTATTGTTTGGCTGATATTGCCCGATAGCCGGGTAGGTCAGCTCCCTTACGGGAGCCTTCCCCCCTAAGAACCGTACATGAAAGTTTCCCTTCATACGGCTCAAGCAACTCAAAGTTTCTGTTATGAAA
>NZ_QUDI01000064.1:0-20923 GCF_003477465.1 Parabacteroides sp. AF48-14 | reverse complement strand
TTTCATAACAGAAACTTTGAGTTGCTTGAGCCGTATGAAGGGAAACTTTCATGTACGGTTCTTAGGGGGGAAGGCTCCCGTAAGGGAGCTGACCTACCCGGCTATCGGGTAACATCAACCAGATTATACAGGTGGACAGTATCGCCTGCAATTTCGACGTGTACCCTTACAAGGCGGTGACATACGCCCGGCAAATGATCATCCGGCAGTCGAACGTGACCGAGCGCAGCCTGGTCACGCGGTGCGACCTGATCAATTCGGTACGGAGTGATAACAACCCCCACGGTTTCATCATGGAGAAATTCGAGATCGTGGAGAACCGGGACATCCGGGTAATGGAGAGGTAGGTCAGGCGATGGCAAAGAACTTCTTTCGTAATATCGGCGGGGATATAGAGTCTTTCCTGCGCCGTTTGTGCGGGGAGATCACCCCCGATAAACGCTTGGTCGTAACCGTTACCATGCTGCTGTTTTTCAGCGGCCTCTCTATCTACATGACCGTTTCCTCGATTTACAATTTCGGTAAGGAGAAAGGCCGCAGGCTCGAAATCGGGCGCATCGAGAGCCTTAAACTCCGACCGGACGTAAAGAAGGACAGTATTAACTATCTAAATGAGTTTGAATATGGACGAACAGATGAATAACCCGGTGCGGCAGGAGCCCGGAGCTCCCGCGCCCGAAGTGAAACCGGAGGCCGGGAAAGTGCCTCCGAGGTCGGCTTCCCCCAAAAAGGAACTGACTCCCGCGCAGTTGCAGAGACGCCGTAAGATGGTGGTCCTGCCGCTATTCTTCCTTGTTTTCTGCGGGGCCATATGGCTGATTTTCGCCCCTTCGGGCAGTGAAAAGGCAGATACCGCCGGGCAAAGCGGCCTGAATGTGGAACTGCCTACTCCCACCGATGAGGGTATCTATTCCGACAAACGCACGGCTTACGAGCAGGAGGCCCGGCGTGAGCGGGAACAGGCGAAAGTACGGAACCTTTCGGATTTTTCCACGATGCTCGGGCAAGGCGAGGAACAAGCCGGGAAAGTCCCGGAGCCTGCCGGGTACGACGGTGATTCCGGACGATCCCGGAGCGGTACGCCCCCCGCGGCTAACGGCAACGCGATCCAAACCTCCGCGGTGGCTTATCAGGATATAAACCGGCAATTAGGATCATGGTACGACCGGCCCGCGACCGAACAGGACGAGCAGGCGCAGCTTGCCGTCGAATGGCGGGTGCAGGAATTGGAACGCCGCCTGGGAGAGGCCGAGGCGAAAAAGGCCGAAGAGGATGAACAAACCGCGCTGCTGGAAAAATCGTACCAACTGGCGGCCCGGTATATGCTCGGTGGCGTGCAGCCCGCCCCGGTGGAAGAAACGGCGACCACCCCGCCGGCTGCTTCCGGGAATAGCGGTCAAAAGGTGAATGTCCAGCCCGTGAGCCGGGTGCGTAAAAGTGAGGTATCGCTGCTTTCCGCACCGACGGGCGACCGGGAGTTTATCGACTCTTGGAACCGTCCCCGTAACATGGGCTTTATTACCGCTGCCGGAAATGAGGGCGTGCGGGATAAAAACAGCATCCGGGCGTGTGTTTACCAAACGGCCACCCTGGTATCGGGCAGTGAACTGAAAATGCGTCTGTTGGAACCGATGCAGGCGGGTAATTTCCGCATTCCGGTGAATACGGTCATAACCGGGTCTTGCCGTATCAGCGGGGAACGCATGGACGTCTCGGTAAGCTCCATACAATACGGTGATAACATTATCCCGGTGGAACTGCTGGTATATGAAACGGACGGCCAACGCGGGATATTCGTTCCGAACTCGGACGAGATCAACGCCGCCAAAGAGATTGCCGCGCAGATGGCGCAGTCCGCCGGGACAAGCATCACGATCACGGACGAGGCCGGGTCACAGTTCGCCGCCGACATGGGTAAAAGCCTTATCCAGGGCGTATCGCAGTATGTGAGCAAGAAACTGGGGGTGGTCAAGGTGACGGTAAAAGCGAACCACGGCCTGCTTTTACTCCCGAAAATGCAATAGGAATATGAACAATAAAAAAATCAAGCAATGAAAAAAATCTTTTTGATACTCGCCCTTGTAGCGGGTGTAACTGCCGCGAACGCGCAGGACGTCGAAACGACCGAAACACAGCCGGTCGCTACCAGCCCCTCGACGGGCGACTATTTTCAGGGCTATACACGCCCGCTGACTTTTAACCGGATGATCCCGCCTTACGCGCTGGAGGTGACGTTCAACAAGACCGTACACCTTATTTTCCCGTCGGCTATCCGCTACGTGGATTTAGGCAGCGCGGATCTCCTGGCGGCGAAAGCGGACGGGACGGAAAACGTGCTGCGGGTCAAAGCCGCCCTGCGGGATTTCTCGCGTGAGAGCAACCTGTCAGTCATTACGGAGGACGGGGCCTATTATACGTTCAACGTCAAATACGCGGACGAGCCGGTAAAACTCTCTATCGAGATGACGGACTTCTTACATGACGGGGAGGCGGTAAACAGACCGAATAACGCCCTTGCCATCTATATGCGGGAATTGGGGCAGGAATCCCCGTTGCTGGTAAAACTTATCATGCAGTCCATATACAGGAATAACGACCGGGAAATAAAGCATATCGGCAGCAAGCGGTTTGGAATCCAGCATACCTTAAAGGGGATTTATACGCATAACGGGTTACTCTATTTCCACCTGCAACTGAAAAACTCGTCCAACGTGCCTTTCAATGTTGATTATATCACATTCAAAATCGTAGACCGGAAAATCGCCAAGCGTACGGCTATCCAGGAGCAGGTTATATGGCCGCTACGGGCGTATAATAACCTGACGGTGATAGGCGGCCGGTGTACCGGTCGGACGGTATTCGCACTGGAGAAATTCACGATCCCGGACGATAAGATGCTGGTCGTGGAACTGAACGAGCAGAACGGGGGGCGGCATCAACGTTTCGAGGTGGATAACGCCGATTTGGTGCGGGCGAAGGTCATTGACGAACTCAAAGTGAAATAAGCATGAAACGGATAACGATTCTTTTATCGCTCGTGTTGTGCCTGGTCTTTGCCGACCGGGCGCACGCGCAGCGTCAACTTCCCGGTATGCGGGGCATCCAGCTTACGGGCGGCATGACGGACGGTATTTATTCGTCCGCGTTGGACAATGAGGCCGGGTATTACTTCGGTGTGGCTATGGCTACCTACGCGAAAAGAGGGAATAAATGGGTATTCGGGGCGGAGTTCATGGAGCGATACAATCCGTACCGGGTGACGATCCGCGTACCGGTTTCCCAGTTTACCGCGGAAGGCGGCTATTACCTTAAAATCGTTTCCGACCCTTCCAAGACGTTCCTGCTTTCCCTGGGCGTATCGGGACTGGCCGGATATGAGACGGTAAATTGGGGCGAAAAATCCTTGTACGACGGCTCTACGCTACGGGACGAGGACGGCTTTATCGGTGGCGGGGCCATGACTTTGGAAATGGAAGCTATCTGACCGATAAAATCGTATTGCTGCTGACCGGGCGCGAAAGGGTGTTGTGGGGTAACTCCACCGGACACTTCCATTTGCAGTTCGGGGTGGGCATAAAGTTTATAATCAATTAGTTTCAGTATGGTATTGTTAGAATTATTTTCAGGTATCGGCGGGTTTAGTCTCGGACTGGAAAAAGCCGGTTTTCATTTTGACAAACTCTATTTTTCCGAGATTGACAGACACGCTATCGCGAATTTTAAATATAATTATCCTTATGCAGAATATATCGGAAAGGTCGAAACGGTTATTGAAACCGGAATCGAGCGACCAAACATTATCACTTTCGGCTCTCCTTGCCAGGATTTCAGTGTTGCGGGAATCGGAAAAGGACTTGGAGGGGACAGAAGTTCTCTCATCAGCTACGCTATCGAGGTTATTAGGCATTTCAGGCCTGACGTATTTATCTGGGAGAACGTTAAAGGAGTGCTGTTCACAAGACATCGCACGGATCTCTTTACAATCCTCAAAGCGTTTACCGACGTTGGGGGTTATCACATCGAATGGCAATTGCTTAATACGGCATGGTTTCTACCCCAAAATAGGGAGAGAATCTACCTTGTCGGACGTGTGTCTGAAAAATGTGCCGGACATATATTTCCTGTCGGAAGCGAGGATACGCAAGGTAGTGGAGCTTCACAAGAACCGGTACCCTCCCATATCGGAACGATAACCAAAAGCTACGGGCGTGCCTCGAATATCGTACCCTATATACAGGTTATACCTCCGGGTGGTCATTATAAACCTTTTATGACGGCCATAGACTATAATTCATTGAGGATGGTAACCGAGATTGAGGGTGAAAGGTTGCAGGGCTTTCCTGACGATTATACCCGTTACGGGGATTACGATGGAGAAATCCGTGAGATAAGCCGTAGTATAAGATACGGGCTTCTTGGAAACGCGGTGAGTGTTCCGGTTGTGGAACAAGTGGGAACAAATATTAAATTAACTACTAATTTATAGGAATGTAAGACGATGAAAAAGATAAGTATTCAAAGAATTTTGGCGGTATGTGTCGGCTTGGGCGTGATTATCCTCCTGCTGGTAGCCTGCGATACCGACCTGGACGTACAGCAGGTATATGGTTTCCGGTTGGAAACGATGCCCGTGCAAAAGAAGATCATAGACGGTGAAACGGCGGAAATCCGTTGTACGTTGTGGCGGGAGGGCGATTATGACCGGACGCGGTACTATATCCGTTATTTCCAGCCGGACGGCAAAGGCGAGCTTCGCCTGGATGACGGTACGGTGTTTGCCCCGAACGACCTTTACCCGCTTGATAGAATGGTGTTCCGGCTATATTATACCTCGCATTGTACCGACCAGCAAACGATAGATATATATGTGCAGGATAATAACGGGCAGGTCGTTTCTGTTTCCTTTTCCTTTCAGAATGAAGGCGGCGGCGATGAAGAAAAAGAGAGATAGCACAGAATCAGTGAAAAGAGAAAGCCCGGAATTGCCGGGCTTTTTTCTTGGACGAAGGGAATTTTATTTCCCGGTCAAAAAAGGTTATGTAAAGGTAAAAAAGTGTCAGGTACTATATAAGGACGAATCGCTAACTTGCCGCCATAATCAATCTATAAGGATATGGACTACTTAAAACAGAACTTGCAACCGGGGGAAGAAATCAAATATGTGGCAAAGTTGCATCCAGCCCTGTTCTTTCAGCCCGTGTTACTCTTTTTGTCGGGCTGGTGGTTGTGCACTATGGAAATAAAAGTGCTTCATTACGGAGGGATATTCCTGCTGTTTATAGGGGTGGTGTCGCTTGTCCAACGTGTCATGGTAAAGGCGGGCTCCGTGTACGCCGTCACGAACAAGCGTGTAATCCTTAAAACCGGGGTAATCAGTCGCCGGGCACTCGATCTGGTCCTGGCAAAATGCGAGGGGCTGCAGATTAAACAATCCGTCTTGGGGAGGATATTGAATTACGGTACGATAACCGTAACTACCGGAGGGGCGACAAGCAGCTATCCCTACCTGTCCGATCCCGTAGGTTTCAAGCGGGAGATTAATACGCAGATAGGATAATGATATTTTTGTGGAATTCTTTATTCATTAATTTAGGTTCTCTAAAGTATTGATTTGTGTTTGTAGACAACCGTACTATTGTAGAAAATTATATATTTCTAATAGTGATATTTTGGTTGAAAGAACTCTTGTAGTAATAATTATTATTTGTAAGATACACATATTTTTACTATAGATTTATATTGTTATCAGAATTTAATTGTAATTTTACAATCTAATTGTAATCTTTAAAATTTGGATATCTGGGATAAAAATAAGCGGTCAGAATGCATGTCGAAAATTCGTTCGAAAGATACAAAACCTGAATTGGCATTGCGTAAAGCCCTTTTTGCAAGAGGGTTTAGGTTTCGTGTAAATGATATGAAACTGCCAGGGAAGCCTGATATTGTTCTACCTAAATACAAAACAATTATTTTCTTACATGGCTGTTTTTGGCATGGACATGAGGGATGTAAATATGCTTATACTCCGAAAACAAATACTAAATTTTGGGTTGATAAAATTACTTCAAATGCAGAGAGAGATAAAACGGTTTTTCAAAAACTTACGGCGTTGGGCTGGAATGTCTTAATCGTTTGGGAATGTGAAATAAGACACACTTACAAACACGATATTACACCGTTAATTGATAGAATAGAGGGGGCAATACTCAGTAATTCTATCTCATAAATTTCATGGAAATTCATGAGATGGCGAGAATTAAACTATAGTGTTTGGGAGATGTTTTTGGATATTTGGGAATTAGTGATACTTGAAAATATTTTTTATTCTGTAAACCCGTGTTGCTTTAATATCTTGAGATTTTGTTTACATCCCCATGCTAAACGTTCGTTTAATAGCTTTTTACCTGAAGCGATATCATTCATCACATTCCACTGCCAATCTTTGAGGATGCGGCGACGTTTATCCCAATCGACCATTTTTTGTATCAGTTCAATAGTTATTCCATTGTTTATATTTGCGTCATTTTCTGTTTTTGTTGTTAATTCTGCTTTTTCCTGTTCTGTAAGTTCATCAGCTTCTGCAAGCAATTCAATGTTGTTTTCACAAACAGTTTCGTAAATATTCATTGCCTTATTGTGATTATTATCTGTAATTGCTCGATTAAATTTTATGGCATTTGCCATGTCAAAACTGGCAAAGGATTGTTGACTTGTAGTCAGAAGCCCTGTATCTTTTCCCCATTCTGCAATCTTTTTCCAAAGGGCGTAAGGGATTGATCGTAACAATGATATATCATATTCTTTTTGCATTGTATCAGTATCTAAATCATCAACAACGGATTTACGCTTTTTTATCTGCTCAATTGTGGCAAAATCAGCTTTAATGCTATTATAGTCAATGTCCCAATGCTGTCGCTTTATGGTTTCCCAACAATCTTCTTTTTTTGCCCATTCAATATAATGGGAACTTGGGGAATTATGCAAGATGAACTTGTTTATTTGTTTCATCAGCGAATAAAGCACTGCCGCCAATTCATCGGAAATTCTTTGATTTTTCCAAATTTTTTCTAAATTTAATCTATAATCGGTAAGGTAACCAAACAGTGAAATAGCATAGGGTACAACAGCATTTCTCATTTCGCCAATGTTATTAGGTTTGATACCATATAACCTTTCGGCTTCTCGAAACAGTATAAATTTAGCTATAACATCTTCAAAATATACTCCTGTAACTTTTTTGGGTAAGTTGTTGTTTATGAACTGGGCATAATTTTTTTCGTTACCGCGAACAACAATGTATGGCCCGATAACTATTTTTTTACCTTCTTGTATTTCTCCATATGAATTGACAAATTTGGCAAGGTCAGTCTTTTTAAACATCTGCTTTTTCGGGTATTTTAAATCAAACTGTTTGGCTCGAGATGGTGTAAAGCCATCACGTAAGCGCATATTTTTATATTGTCCATTGGCTCGTTCAAAAAACCATATTGTCGGGATATTACATTGTGGGGTAATGGGAGAGAATGAGCGACGTGATATCTTTTCCAGTTCAATAAGTATCTGGTTATTAGCCGAAAAATCTGCATCATTAACCTTGTTTTGTGTATTGGCGTATTTTGAAATACGTGATACAATTTCACTGTAAGAATCTGCTTTTTTAATAACAGATATTTTCATTTGCACGAAGATATTTGATATGTCGGCTTTATCCTTGTCCCAAGTATGGTAAATTGAAGCAGTTGTTTGTCCACCATTGACGATTTGCAAGTTACTGATTTTTTTTATATAATGTCTGGTCTCGTCAAGTTCTATGTTGTCAGCTGTTGCAGAAATTCCATTATTATAAGCCAAGAACATGTGCGATTCTTCATTAATCGTTTTTCGTATTCCCTTGTTTATTTTGCCTGTGAACTGCAGAAAAGAACGCACATTTTGTTCTAACAAACGTGCACCGAATTGTTTGTAGAGCATTGCCAAACCTTGTCCAGGCATTATTGCAATGTATGATTCATAATCAGCGTTTTCGATGGGGGCTTTTAGACAAGGGATTTTGATTTGCTGTTCTTCAAAATCTAATTCAATAGATATGTGAGACTTTTCGGAGATTGCGTACAAACGATTAATGTCAAAAATATTGTAGTATATATCCTGTCCTGCAACCTTTTCTTGTTTGGGAATATCACCATTATATGTGCCGTTAGTAAGAATTATTGCATTTACCCGTACAAGTCTTTCTCTTATTTCAGGTAGTTTTGCTAAATCGTATGTAAATTGAAATATTGGTGATGATTCATCTATATCTTTTGCGTAATCATTATAAAATGCTTTGCGGAAAAAATTTGCTATACGTTTAGCAGCTCTATCTATTTCTTCTTTTGAGATTCTTTGAGGTGTCTCTGCACTCTGGAAAATGGAAATAAATAAATCTACTGTTTCATAGTTATCAGACATTGCATAACCGTTAATCTTGTGCTGTCCTTTTGTTCCTAACTCTTTCTCGTCGTAAGCGGGTGTTGCATTTTCGGTTTCACCTGCCTCTGCAAGCATTTCCAGAGCAATCTGTGTAAACAGTTGCTCTTGATTTGCGCCGTCTTCGGCGGTATCCTGCATAGCTCGAATATCTTGCAATAAAGATGTGTAATATTTGTTTATTTCACTCATGAAATGTCATTTTTTCAAATACTATATGTTCAGGAATCGAATACTTGCTGCATTGTGAGAGTATAATAGAGTATTTAATATCGCCTACGCCATTACGGATTTCTTTTTCTTTAATGCGTGGGAAATCGCCGTATATTCTATAATAGTTTTCTGTACGTATTTGACAGCATTTTTCTTCATATAAATGTTTGTGTCTTTCAAAATAACCTGCTTCTAGAAGTTTATTATTGAAGATATTTAGAGCAGAAATATTGCTTTGTAATGTTTCTCTGATTGTATTTACTTTAGTATTTAAATTTTCACCATTCTTTTTTGCTACTTCGACCGATAAATGAAATAAAAACAAGTTTTCCAGCAAAGTTTCGTCTAATTGTCTTTCACTATTGATACTTACCTTTTGATGGTTGTTACTTGCGGTAGTTTTTATTTCGACAGCCCAATCGTTATACTGAAAATCGCGTACTTCCTTATCTATTCCTACCCACGAATTAAGGGCAGAGATAAAGTCTTGCTTGGCAATAAGCTTTTGTAGGAAATGTAATTCACCATAAAGTCCTAGTTGCTCTGGTAGTGTTAAACCTTCTCCTTTCAGCTTATCAAAGAGTGCTTGCCATTTTTCAAGTTGGTTAATAATTGTTTCTACAATTTGTTTTTCTGAATGCAAAGATAAAATATGCTGTACTATATCTTCACACATCACAGCGAAAATATCACGACTTTGATAGTGCATGAGCTTTATAACAAGCAAGTTATTGTTAGAAAATGAACTATCATTATTTACTGTAACCTGTAAGTCCCGCAAGTTTGAGAATGGGGAAACATCAATATGAATGCTTTTATCGAAAGACAAAGCAATTCCACAATATTTCTCAGGATTTTGGAAAATAGCATAAATATACAATTCTGAATCATTTGTATATAGGCGTTTTAATAATCCTACTTTGCTCGACTGTTCAATACTTGACCATATTTCTAGTATGTTATTATTCATTATCTTCCAAATTATCATTGTTATCGTCAAAATCAATTTCCGCTTGGTAGTATTCGTTTGCTAAAGCAGTGTTTATTGCAAATTCTACAGTGTGCTCTGTATTACTTTTTGGAAATACAATTGCAAAACCAATTATTGGATCATCATCCGCTTGAAAAATTATCGGGTTACCATTTTCTTCTTTAGAATTTGCACCCAAAGGATCAAGTGGATAAATAATTAGTAATGGATTATTTACACTTCGAAATGATTCACGAACAAGTTTGGGCTTGGGATATGTTTTTTTCCAATCCTTATCTTGTTTTGATATTTGTAACGCTTTGTCTAGTTCTGTGCTGTCCAAATCTATGAATTCATCTGTTGGATTTCCAACTATATGATTTTTCTTGATTATGTAAGTATCGGTGTCACCAGCAGTGTTTCGGATAAAACAGCCCGAACTAATCTGACTTGATAATGTAAATTTTGTTCTGGCATTGGCCTTATTCATCAGAGCAACGCGCCATGAATCCAGTTCGCCCGCTTGATTAAGCTTGCGAATAAAGTTACTTATTAATGTTAAATCAACTTTTGTTAGCTGCGGTGCAACAGTAAATTCTGAAAAGAATTTTAGAACATCTGTAGGTAAAACATTAGACCAGAGATAATCGTTACTGCCTTTAGTCACTGGATTTCCTAATTTGGAAAGAAAGCTTCTAGTCACATCTAAATTCTTACGGATAATCTCTTTACTAGTTAATAATTGGTAAGTTTCAACTAAGCGGCCAGACCATGATACTTGTATTTTGTCCACATTACGCATTTTTGTAATAGCCGTAATTTGGAGTTGACCAGGATGAGTACGTACTTTTAATGCATATTTTTCGGGTGTAGCTTTAGCATTCCACATTGCGTCAAATTCTTCTCGTAAATCCTCGCTTGCCATTGTAATGTGTCTAAACCACTCATTAAGTTCACTGCTTGTGAACAAACGGCATAAATCCACATAGCCAGGGCGATAGCCAAACCAACGTCCCATTTGCATAAGTGTATCGTACATTCTTGAAGCACGCAAAAAGTAACTAACTGACAGCCCTTCCAAAGTTAAGCCTCGTGAAAGTTTGTCGCCACCAATAGCAATGACTGAAATTCCTGTTTTTTCGTTTTCGTAATACTCTAAAGCGTCAGTGGATTTTCCATTGATTGACATAACTTTGATTTTTTGAACGGCTTTATACAAGCAAGGTTTAATTTCTTCCCATTTGTGTACTTCTATTTTATTGTCAATGTCTTTAAATGAAGAGTTTAAGATGTTTTGCGTTGTAGTACAGTATGAAGTGTAACTGTCAGAGTCAACTTCAAAAATAGCCCGAAACTGTTCCATGATGCTCTGATCATTCTGTTCAATACCTCGTTTGTAGAAAAGAAATTGATTCTCTATTACTTCTTTTAATAGGTTCTGCCAAATTAAATAACGCGAAATATGTATCAACATTGAATTGTGTTTGTTTTCTTGGCCACGTACAATGCGGATAGCGCAAGTAACAATAAAACATTTAATCGCTGTCTGCAGTGACTCTGGTAATGAAGTAGGAGGTACATCGTCTCTTTTGTGACTGTCAGGGAAAAAATCCCGATAATCATCTATTTTGCGAACAATAGGCAACAAATCATCGTTTGTGTTGTCTACTTCCAAAGAAGTACCAAAAATTTTTTCAGCACCAATATAATTGCTTGGTGCTGGCAAGTTTATGATAAAATCACGTGGAAATAAATCGTCTTTATCAAGAGGAATAAAGATATTGGCAAATGGCGTAGCCGTGTAACCAACATAACCGAAACGGTAGAAGTGCCCTGCTATTTTTCGTATCCAGCTATTTATTGCAGTTGGAGTTTCATCTGCTTTTTTTGTATTAATTGAGGCGTTATCTGCTTCATCATCGATTATTAGCAAAGATTTACTTGTAATTTTCTTTTCTCCGTTAATATCTTCTGCTTGTGAAAGCAACCATGTATTAAGACGTTTTAGTACAGTTGAATTTTTCTTAACGACTAGCAGGATAGGGTTTGAGACATCAAAACTAACTCCGCCTGCACTATCTGTTAATGATTTTTTAAAATCAGAATCTATTGTCGTAATTGAAATTGCAGTGTTGTTTCTATCCAAAATTCCAACTCCAATTCTATTACTTTCATCTTGTCGCCACGCTCTGTCATGTTTTGTGTCGAAACCTAAAAAGTCCTCATCCAACCGGTGTTGCGTCTGGCTACGTAAATTATTATGTAATCCTGCCAAAACAATAATCAGATTAAAACCAGCATCGGCTGCTTTGCAAATCAACCCTGTGTAATTAGCTGTTTTACCAGACTGTACCTGTCCGACGACTAGACCTTTTTTGTCAATACCTTTTACGTCACGAATTGTGGGGTTATAAAGCTTATCCAAAATATCATCTGTAAGACGGTCTATTTCATTAATTACTTTCGGAGCAAAATTTTTTGTGTTTTGCAAATAGGTCGTGTATCTGTTCCAGAATTTCCAATCGCTTTTCTGATGGTTTGCCTTAAACTCCATTAGCCAAGGAGTATTCCTCTCATTGTCAAAAAGTATTTTGTATTCCTCCTGCCTGACATTGTATAAACGCAGCAATTCGATATGAAGCTGCTTTTTGTCTATAGAAGAAAATAATGGTATTAATAAACATTGCTCAATAGCATTGTTTATTTCACTGTCGGTTACGCTTAACTTTTCACCTATTATAGCTCTGCAAATATTTAGTGCCTTATTAATCATAAGTATCAATTATTTCTATTAGTTCGGGGAAATTATTAAATGGTTCCATATTGGCAAGTAGTAATTTTACTTGTTCAATAGTTTTACCTGCTAAGATTTGAGTGTTGTAAATTTGCCTAAGCATTGTTTTCACAATCTCTAAATTAGTTTCTTCAAAAGGTTCTGCAGTTTCACCTTGTTCTGATTCACGAATAAAAACGGATTTTGTTGGTATGGTTTCTTCTACAAAACGGAGGAGATATTCTATAGCTTTGCTTGGTTCGGTTTCTGCTAACCGTTTAAGCTCAGTAATCATTAAATGGTTACGATTAATAATGAATGAATATCTTTTTCCTTGTTTCTTTTCAAGCCATAGTGGTTGAAATTCCTGCTGCTTTCGAGTTGTCAAGATTTTGCCTCTGTGTCGAAAAACTTCTACGCCACGATTGCGAACTGCAAGAGCGTATTTTTTAATTTGTTCCCGAGAAACAAGCGGTGGGCGAGCTGTTGATTTTTTTATGTCAATTTGCCAGTCAGTATCTAATTTATTAGGCAAATCAATCTGTATGCGTACTAATTTGTAATGTTCTTCTTTTCGAAAAAGTCCCAACCAGTCACCTGCCAACATTAAACGTTTGCCACGATATATGTAAAAACCTTGCTGATTAGTCCAACCATTTACACCTTCTGCCATTTTATAAATATTTTCCGTAAGGTGGCATTTGTGTGGCAAAACATATCCTTTCATCATAGCTGAACCGATGTATTCTTCCGGAAATGGCTGTGTGGCTGTTTCTGTTAGTAAAAAAGGATTCCAAGGTTTAATTTCATGTTCCCAACAAAAAAATCTTACATTTTTCTCTTCGATAAATCTATGAAAAGTCATTGCAATATGTTGTTTTACTTTATCCATTTGGAGTAAAAATTTATCCTTTGCAAATTCATTGGAACTTGGAGTATCTGGTGGAATAATACGATCTAAATCAGTCCATATTACAAGCGTTCCCGATTCATGTTTGTCAAGTGCGTGTAAGAAAACATCAGGAATAGGATGACGAATGAGTTCCCATTTATTGGTCTTGTTTACATAATTCAAATCCCAAATCCAGTAGATTGGAGCAAAGCCAACTTTTTTGCTGACCACAATCAATTTTTGACACTGTGAGAATGAGGCCGTTTTCAAACCCAAACCAAAGCGCCCCAAATCTTTTTCGGATCGCTCTTCCATTGGATTTTTTGCACCTGGTTTCATCGCTTGTATAAGTTCCTCATTATTCATTCCATCTCCGTCATCTAATATTGTAATGATGGAGTTACCGCCCTGCCATTCAGAATTAAACCATATATTTTTTGCGTTTGCAGAAATAGAATTATCTATAATATCGGCAACCGCTGTTTCCAAATTATAACCGATTGCCCGAAATGTGAGTATCATCGAGGAAGCACACGGCTCTGCAGCAGTAGTTTCTATCTTATTGTAATCCATAGGTAAATTGTTCTTTGATTTTATTAGCGATTTTTTCAGCTAAAACCACAGGTACTGCATTCCCTATTTGTTTGAAGGCTGCTGAGCGACTACCCTCGAAATAGTAATCATCGGGGAAGGATTGTATCCGTGCTGCTTCACGAATGGTAATTGAACGAATTTGTTTTAATGATGGATAAATATAATAATGTCCATCCATTGCAATGTGGGCAACAACAGTATGGCTATAACCATCGTGGTTAACTACCTGAAAGCGGTTAAGGAATGATTGCTTATTATTGTGTTTTTGTAATTCAGGCGGCAAGTTTGCATAATTAAGCCGTACTTTTTTTTCCAGCCACAATATTATTGCCCGTCTGTAGATTTCTAAATCAATAGGATTGTGAGGTCTGGCAATATGTTGCGTGGTAAAATCTAAGTCATTACGAATTTTTGATTGTTCTAAATACTTTGTTGCTGGTGCTTCGTAATGAACAATCCCTGTTAAGCTACCTTCACCTTGCTGTCTTTCCGGTAAATCAGAAAATAAATCTGACAAAATTTTATATGGATTTTCTTCTTTCTTTAACTCTGGATATTTTAAGTTAAGTTCCTTTTTCCAGCCCACAATAATCACTCTTTCACGATTTTGAAGGACTCCATAATCAGAAGCTTTCAACTTTTTTAATTCGATTTCATAACCTGCCTTATCTATTCCCTTTTTTATGTTTTCTAAATGAATTCCATTTTTTGCAGACAAAATTCCCGGAACATTCTCAAAGACGAACATTTTAGGTTCATATCGTTTTAAAAACTGTAAATAGTATTTATATAAAAAGTTGCGTGGATCTTTTTTCATGCTTTCAGGGTCACGAGCACGTCCTACGAGGGAATATGCTTGACAAGGAGGACCACCAATAATAAAATCCACTGGTTTATTCCCTTTCAACTCATCAACCTTTATAAATATTTCGGGTAATGATTCGTCAGATATTTCTTTATTAATTACTGAATTTATTATTTCTTTTGGGGCTGTGTCCCATAACTTTTGTCCATTTTCTCCTTCTTTTTTTTCTTTCAGGTATTTGATGTATTCATCAAGTCTATTGTGTTGCGCCAAGTAATGGTAAGCCATTCTTGATCGCAATGTGTCACAAGCATATTTATTCATTTCGATATGAGCAATGGGAGTAAACCCTGCCCGAATAAAGCCCTCGGACAAACCACCTGCACCTGCAAACAAATCTATAAAATTTAAAGAATACGTCATATCTAATTTTTTATGAGTGTATTATCCTAAATCAGTTTATAATATTTTCGTTTTGCAAATATTTTGTTTGTAATAATTTGTTGTATGTTATAATATAAACGATATTAGCATTAGTCACTTAATGTCGCAAAGTTATAAGATTATCTTCAAATGAGCGAATAAACTTCAAGTAAAGTTTGTGATTGTACTTATTAAATTGTATGGTTTTGAGGAATTCGATGCACTAAAAAGAAAGAGGAGCTATATTTCTCTACTCAATAACGTTGAGCCTCTTGTTCTTGCTTATGGAGGCTTTTGGATATATGACTCTTATTGGTGCTTGTTTTGAAACATCCATGCTCTCAGTAAATGAAAAATTTCTGTCGATTCAAAACCAACTTCGAAAACTTCTCCATATTGTACTCCACTTTCTTTGTTATGGTCTTGAAAATATTTATTTTGTTCAGTTACTCTTATATTTCAATATTTAGGGCAATGGCTAATGATCGATTTGCCGTATAAGTGTGGTAGTACATTCTCGTGCTATTTTTTCCGATACTGTATTTCTTCACAATAACTTTGATGCTATTTTGTAGGCTGCATAAACATGATACAGCAATAATTTGCGCCTGAAATCGAACAATCTGATAGGCAACGAACAGTTTCCGCTTAAAACGGGGAAGAAATTAGGATTGAAACAGTCGAAAAAAAGCCCTACGCCACCATTTAGTCCTCTTTGTGGTGTCGCAAATAACGGCTGAATATAGATAAGTGGGACAGCCCGGCAATAAAAGTGCTGTGCCACTCGCAGCCACAAGCGACCAGCGACCGTTAAACCGATACAAGCTGAATATTAATGCTTTATATTTGTCCTCCCCGTGATAATTACGAATAAAAAAAGAATGATATGGAAATAGTAAGCATTGAGAAGAATACTTTTGAGCAGATGTTAAACCGCTTCGAGCAGTTTACAAGGAAAGTCGATGCGCTTTGCGATCAAGGCGAGGAAAAGGAAATGAGGCAATGGCTGGACAGCAGGATGTTTGTATGATACTGAATATAGGGAAAAGGAAGTTGCAGTATTTAAGGAACTCCCGCAAGATACCTTATTCGATGATTAACGGCAAGATATTCTATAAGCCGGAAGATGTGAGAAGATTAATAACGGATGTTGTAGTAGGAGGTTAAACGATGGAAAGATCGAACGCGGAAGGACTGAATACCCTCCTTACGAGGTCAACCCCTCAAATAGCGGCCTTTTTTGATTCCATAGACCGGATGCTCGACCGGATCGAGAAACTCTCGAAGAAGGGCCGTCCGCCCCTTAACGGGGAGAGATATTTAACCGATCGGGAGTTATCCGAACGGTTGAAGATAAGCAGGCGGGCCTTGCAGGATTACCGGAGCGAAGGGAAAATACCCTATTATCAGATAGGGACCAAGGTCTTGTATAAGGAATCCGATATAGAGAAAATGCTGAAAGACAATTACCGGAAGGTATTTAAGTGAATGAAAAAGGCTATCTGAACTCCAACAGATAGCCTTTTCATTATTCCGACAGCCGCAACCCCCGAAATCAATAAGTTTCAGTTAAACTTATTTTGCTTTGAACCATTTTCATGTCGGAACAGATGTTATGGTTGAGTACCCTCGCGTAATGCTCCGTCATTCGGGTGCTTGAATGGCCGAGCATCCGGGCTACGTTTGTCAGGGCTACACCGTTGGCCAGCGTAACGGTCGTGGCGAACGTATGCCTGGCGGTGTGCGTGGTTATGTCCTTGTCAATGCCGCAGAAATCAGCTATTTCTTTTAAGTACGAGTTCATTTTTTGATTACACATGACCGGTAGCAGAATACCTTTTGACTTGCAGATTTTATGGTTTTCATACCGGCGAATAATCTCCAACGGCACATCGAGCAAGGGAATATCGCACATATTTTCCGTTTTCTCCCTGGTCTTACGAATCCAGTAAGTTCCTTCGTTATCCATTACGATATGTTCTTTTTTCAAGGTGCTTACGTCCACGAAAGCTAACCCGGTGAAACAACAGAACACGAACACGTCCCGGACGATGGCTATCCGGGGCAGGGTGAACTCTTTCTGCATGATAACTTCCAGTTCCTCTTTGGTAAGGAAAACGGGGTGGGTTTTAGGCTGTCTGAATTTTATCCCCACAAACGGGTCATTTTTCAGTAACCCCGCTCTTATGGCCAAGGTGCAGACTTTCTTAACCACTTTCATGTACCGGATGAGTGTATTAAGACTTATCCCCTTATCGACCGTCAGATAGAGCTCATATTTGCGGACAAGCTGAGAGGTAAACTCGGAAAATGTAATATCGGATTTTCCGCACTCTTTTTCTATCACGGCTTGCAGCGACTTGTAACAGTTGTCGTACCTGTTGATCGTGGAATAGGCGTAATCCAAACCGATGCGTAACCGGCAGTCCTCGTTATGTTCTTTGAAGAATTGCAGGACTGTTTTCGTCGTTTCCCTATTAAAGAGTTTTTTCAAGAGTAGTTCCGGGGTGAATAGCTCGTCCTGTAATACCATATTCCGATGTATTTCATACAGTCGGGTATGCAGGCTTCGGATATATTCGTTCAGCTCGTTGGCCTCCCGGCTCTTTCCCCGGCACATTCCTAACTTGGTGTCCCAAATTTCTTCCTTTACACTGCGGTTGATGCGGATGTCGCTCCAAACCCCGTCAATCGTAACCCGGAGTAATACCGGGCACTCTCCGTTTCTCAGTTTCCTGGTCTTGATAATGTAGACCAAAACATTCATCATTTCTTGTTTCATAATACCTCTTTTTTAAAGTTTCAAAATTAAGGAAATGAAACCAGTTTGTCGATATGCAAAATGCAGCAGTTCAGTACATTAGATACCATTTCGTTTGCTTTTTTTGCGCCGAAAAAAAAGCATATGAATGAACAAAGAGAAATGTTCTATAAACTGCCGTTTTTTGCGCTTTTAAGGGGGTTGGCCTTAAAAAGCAAATCCCCGAAATACACTGTATTTCAGGGATTTGCTGTGTTTTGCTACTCTTGTTAAGTGGTGCCACCAGGAATCGAACCGGGGACACAAGGATTTTCAGTCCTTTGCTCTACCAACTGAGCTATGGCACCGTTGTTTTGTTTAACGGGTGCAAAGATACGGACTTTTTTTTATTCTGCAATAGGTAGAGGATCTTTTTGTTGTTTTTTTATTCGTTCAGTGAATTCCAGCCCTGGGCTTTTAGCTCTACTTCTCCACCATCGCGGCCGACCAAATAATTGCCAAGCTCCGGTTTTGTGATATGGCCGATTACTTTAACGCCCTTCATTTCAGAGACTTTATCGTGGTCGGTAAGAGGAACGGTGAAGAGTAATTCATAGTCTTCACCCCCATTTAAAGCGGCTGTTACCAGATTCATATTAAACTGTTCGGCCATTGCTGCAGTTTGATAATCAATAGGAATACGGTCCTCATAGATACGGCAACCGACATTGCTTTCTTTTGATATATGCAAAAGTTCAGATGAAAGACCGTCTGAGACATCCATCATTGCAGTAGGAATGACCGCTGCATTACGAAGTGCTTCGATAATATCCTTTCGTGCCTCCGGCTTTAGTTGGCGTTCCAGCAAATATTCTTTACCCGTAAAATCAGGGGTGAAATCTTTTTCTCCTTTAAATATTCGTTTTTCCCGCTCCAATAACTGCAACCCCATATAGGCAGCTCCCAAATCCCCGGAAACACAGATGAGGTCCGTCTCTTTGGCACCACTGCGGAGAATGACTTTTCCCTTCTCACCTTCTCCAATGCACGTGATACTGATGCAAAGCCCAGTGAGAGAAGCGGATGTATCTCCTCCGACAATATCGACTCCGTACACGTCACAGGCCAGTTTTAGCCCGGCGTAGAAATCCTCAATCTCTTCAACAGAAAAACGTTTGGAGATTCCGAGTGAAACGGTGATTTGTTTAGGCAAACCGTTCATTGCGTAAATATCGGAAAAATTCACAACAGCCGATTTATATCCGAGATGTTTTAGTGGAACGTAGGTCAAGTCGAAATGAATCCCTTCCAACAACAAATCGGTAGTGACAAGCACTTGCTTATCCCCATACGAGAGTATGGCGGCGTCGTCACCTACGCCTTTTATGGTACTGCTATTTCTGATTTCAATTCTGTCTGTCAGGTGGCGAATCAATCCGAATTCGCCTAATGTTGAGATTTCTGTTCTGTTGCTCATATCTATGATTATAAAATACTTTTCTTTTGGACTGCAATTATATGTTTTTTTATTGTCTCATCAAAGCTCTGTCCATTATGAAACTTGATGGTGATTGGTAAATAATATAACGATTTCTTCCAGCTTTCCGGGACAAGCGGATTGTCTTTCAGGCGAGCTGCGTCTTTTTCTGTAGTCAGAATCAGTTTCCCCGGAGAAGTCATCATTTCGTATGTCTCGTCTAATTTCTTGAAATCCGATTTTATGAACGTATGATGATCTGGAAAAATTACCGGCAAAACTTTTTTTGAATATTTTTTTGCTTCGCGAATAAAAGGTGAAGGAGAGGCTATTCCTGATATTAACAGAATATCTTCTTCTTTGCCAATATCTTTCCTACGTAGAGACTGAGCCATTGAAGGAAATACCGGCTTGATTTCATCGTAAACAATGCTGGTGAAAAAGAGTAATTGATGAGCCCTCAATTTCATATTTTCTTCGATAATGCGAAAATCGATAGGCTTCATATCTTCCTCACATTTAGTGACAACTACAATATCGGCCCGATTTATTCCGTTTATCGGTTCACGCAGCCTTCCCGTTGGCATCAGCTTGTCATTGTAAAACAAGCGATGATAATCACTCAATACAATTGAAAGGGACGGACAGACATAGCGGTGCTGATAAGCATCATCCAGCAAGATTACTTCCGGCCTTTCCTGCTCGGGCAAGGATAAAAGAATTTGAATACCCCGTCTCCGATTGGCGTCGACAGCAACAAGTACATCAGGAAATTTATTTTTCATTTGAAAGGGTTCGTCTCCGATTTCCTGGCTGGAACTTTGCGGGTTGGCAAGAATAAAACCGGAGGTTTTTCTTTTATATCCTCGGCTCAATACGGCAATACGGTATTGCTTTTTTAGCAAATCGATAATATATTCGGTATGAGGAGTTTTTCCTGTGCCTCCTACAGATAAGTTTCCTATGCTAATTACGGGAACAGGATATTGCTCGGAATGTAGAATATCCCAATCAAAAAGTCTGTTTCGTAACCGTATTCCAATTCCGTATAAAAAGGAAATTGGATTCAGGTAGTAATTAAGCTTAATTTCGTTGTTTGTCAGCATGTGATTCCTATCTGCATACAAATATAGTTAACTTATTGAAAGTAATCGGCTTTTTATTCGTTTATTTGAAAAATAAGGATGACTATACTGCTCTGATTATTCATTTTCAAGGATATCAAATTTAGAAATCATATCTTTGCAGGGAAGATCCTTGGGTAGGTCCTGTCGATCCGAAAGACCTCTCCTAACTTTCAATTTTCAACTCTTAACTTTCAACTATCGGGGGGGCTTATTGTATAAAACGCATTTTTCAGGTTCGAAAAACATCCGAAACAAAACAAATGTTAATCCGCTTTTTTGACCTCAAAAAGGGATTTTTTCGCCTTTTTTGAGCGTTCCCAGCCATTACGACCGTCCTCTTTACCATTACGCGTGCTAATGTGTAGTGCACTCGGCACCTCGCGAAGATTAGCACGGTCGTAATGGCGATTTGGACGGTCGTAATTGGAAAGAGGACCGTC
>NZ_QUDI01000063.1:0-20937 GCF_003477465.1 Parabacteroides sp. AF48-14 | reverse complement strand
GTGGTTATAGCGTTGGGGATCCACCTCTTCCCATTCCGAACAGAGAAGTTAAGCCCAACCACGTCGATGGTACTGCGTAAAAGTGGGAGAGTAGATAGCCGCCGTTTTAGAAGCGAAAGCGAAGTGAAGAGGAGTTAGTTCAAACGAACTGACTCCTTTTTCTGTTTATAGGGCTTTATCGTCTGATAAATAATAATGCATTCGTGATGGGATTATCAAATAAGATATTTATCTTCGCTACTTAAATCTAAATACAGAAAAACATTTGAAATGAAAAGAAGAACGTTTCTTAAATCGTCACTATTCATGACTGCCGGCTTGGGGTTGGAAACCTATGCCGAAGAAGAAGTCATAGAAGAATGCCAGCAAACCCAAAAGCCGCATGTTATCTTGATAATGACTGACCAGCATCGCGGGGACGCATTGGGATGTATGGGTAATTCAGCAGTAATATCTCCTAATATTGATAGATTGGCAAAAGAGGGAACTCTTTTTGTGAATGGATATTCTTCTTCGCCGAGTAGTACGCCTGCCCGTGCCGGTTTGCTGACGGGTATGTCTCCCTGGCATCACGGTATGTTGGGATATGGTCGGGTTGCAGAAAAGTACACGTATGAAATGCCTCAGATGCTTCGTAACCTCGGATATTATACGTTCGGTGTAGGTAAAATGCACTGGTTCCCACAAAAGGCGCTTCATGGTTTTCATGCAACGTTGATAGACGAGAGCGGACGTGTCGAATCCAAAGACTTCATCAGTGATTATCGGGAATGGTTCCAGCTCCATGCACCCGGAGAAAATCCGGATTTGACAGGTATAGGCTGGAATGCTCATGGAGCAGGTACCTATAAACTGCCGGAAAATCTACATCCGACTGCTTGGACCGGACAAACGGCTTGTGAGCTAATTAAGAATTATAATAGTGACAAGCCTCTTTTCCTCAAAGTCTCTTTTGCACGTCCTCATAGTCCTTATGATCCTCCTAAACGTTATTTGGATATGTATAAGGATGCCGATATTCCGAAGCCTTCAGTTGGCGATTGGTGTGGAAAATATGCAGAGCGCCTGGATCCGGAGAAAGCGGCTCCCGATGCCCCGTTTGGTAACTTCGGGGATGATTATGCCGTTAAGTCCCGCAGACATTATTATGCCAATATCACTTTTATAGATGACCAGATAGGAGAGGTTATAACAGCGTTGAAGAAAAAAGGAATGTACGACAATGCTATTATCTGTTTTACTGCCGACCATGGGGATATGCTTGGCGATCATTATCATTGGCGGAAAACATATCCTTACGAAGGTTCGGTCCATGTCCCTTATATTGTGAAATGGCCTGCCGGTATATCTAAAGAGGTGCCTGCCGGAGCAAAAATCGAACAACCTGTAGAACTTCGTGATTTTTTGCCTACCTTTATCGAGTTGGCAGGAGGGGCTGTTCCTCCCGATATGGACGGTGTATCTTTGTTGAAACTGGTTCAGGGGCAACAAGGCGGATGGCGTAAGTATCTGGATATGGAACATGCTACCTGTTATAGTCCGGATAACTATTGGTGCGCATTGACCGATGGTAAGATCAAATACGTCTGGAACTTCCATACGGGAAAAGAACAGTTGTTTGATCTTCAGAAGGATCCGAAAGAGCTGGTGGAGTGTTCCGGTAAGCCTGCTTATGCAGCCCGGTTGAAAGAAATGCGCCAGGCGATGGTTGAGCATCTGGCTGAGCGCGGTGAAGATTTTGTAAAAGATGGAAAACTGGTTGTGCGGGAGACGACGATGCTTTATAGCCCTAATTTCCCTCAAACAATATGATTCGTATAAATTCTTTAAACTGTATGTGTTATGATGAGAAAATGGAAATTCCTGCTGGTTGGGGTAAGTTGTATAATGGGTACAGCTATGGCACAAAATAACCCTATATTGTTATTCCCGAAAGGTGCGCCGGGCGAAACAACCAAGCTGATCGAAAAGGCTGACACTGACGGTGGTAAAACCGGAGGCGAAACCGTGCTTCGAATAACGAATGTAAGTGAACCGACAATTACCGTTTATCCGGCTCCGGATGAAGTGGCAACCGGTGCTGCTATGGTCGTATGTCCTGGTGGCGGATATAATATCCTGGCTTATGACCTGGAAGGCGACGAGGTTTGTGAGTGGTTGAATAATCTGGGTGTTACAGCAGTTCTTTTGAAATACCGTGTGCCTCGCCGGGAAGGACGGGCAAAGCATGAGGCGCCTCTTCAGGATGTGCAGCGCGCTATCGGATATGTTCGCGCCCATGCAGAAGAGATGAACCTGGATCCGCAGCGTATCGGTGTAATGGGATTCTCTGCCGGTGGACATCTTTCTGCAATGGCAAGCAATAATTTCGAAAAACGTACTTACCCGGCAGTGGATGCCGCCGATAAGGTTAGTTGCCGTCCTGATTTCTGCTTGTTGGTTTATCCGGCATATCTCGATGGAGAGAATTTCCAATTGGCTCCGGAAGTTAAAGTATCTTCTGCTACTCCTCCTACCATGCTGATTCAGGCGGAAGACGATAAATCATATATCAACAGCAGCCTTTTCTATTACTATGCGTTGAAAGAAGCTGGTGTTCCGGCATGGATGCATTTATATAGCAAAGGCGGACATGGTTACGGATTGAGAGATACCGGAGCTTCTGTCAATGAATGGCCGGACCGGGCCGAAGACTGGTTCCGTGAGATCGGCGTAATAGAATAAAAAAGCTAAAATAGAGTACAAAGATCCCCGATTTTTCGTATCTTTGTACTCACAAATCATGGGGATGACCGGTTTTGACAGCGGGTAGAAGTGGTTTGTAAGCATGTAGTGCGTGGTCGGCTTGCACTTTAATCTCAGACGGCGAACAATTAACTGGCGAAAACAATTACGCTCTCGCTGCTTAATCGAAGTATAGTAGATTCAAGCTTAATCCCTGCAAAAGTTGCGGGGACGTGACATCACCCGGATGCTGTGGCTCCGAAGCGTTCCGATCAGGTGGTGCAGCAATATCGGAGATAGTTTGAAGGAAGCCTCGGACTTCAAGCGAAACTTTAGAGGATAAGGTTCAAGTGGGTGGCTTCGGTCTTGCTTGTTCCCGACAATCGAAGGCGAAGATAAACATGTAGAAAGCAGATTAGTTCCTCGTTTGGACGAGAGTTCGAATCTCTCCATCTCCACAAAAAAAGGCTGATAGTTTGACTATCGGCCTTTTTTGTTTGATCACATTCAACTATACATTCCCTATTTTGTATCCGGTTTTGTTACCAGTTTGTTACCGGTGAGTTCTTTTCGGAAATAAATCATATCCACCAACTGCCTGCCTTCATCGAAGATCGGATGGTCGTAGTTGTCCGTAAAAAAGTTTTTGACACGGTGGGAATAGGTGAAACCGCAATCCTCATAGAAAGGGACAGTCAGCGGGCTGTCGCCTGTGCCGACGAACATTGTGTGCTGCCTGCCCCGGTAGTGTTCGAACAGGAACAGGACTAATCTTTTCCCGTATCCCTGTCTTTGATATTGCGGGTAAGTCGCAAGACTCTTGAGTTCGGAGATACCATCACCTTCATCAGTGACGACACAAGTTGTTCTTAGGATATTCTTGTCGTAAAGTGCAAACATTTCTCCCCGTTCCAGGTAGCGGTCTATCATTGACTCCTGTTCATCTGCCAATAGCAAAAGATCCAGGAAGTCCTTTTTGCTGGAAATGATTTGTCGGATACTTATGCCTTCATCAGTGCTTTTCAATTCTATCTCTTTTAGTGAGAGATGCAGGATCGGAAAAGGATTCCCGCTTGGATCGGTTTCATCTCTACCGATAATTTTAAATCCTCTGTTCAAGTAGAAAGACGTTGCCTTCTCATTTTGCTCGTTGACGTCAACTTTGAAGATATGTTTGTTGTAAACAGCAAATTCGATTAGCTGTTTACCATATCCTTTCCCCTGTTCTTCGGGGTGTACGAAAAGCATTTCGATCAGCTCTTCACTTAATCCCATAAAAGCCGTTATCCGGTTTTGTTCGTTTCGGATGACGTATAACTCTACTGCCGGGATATACTCATTCCGGACCAGCGGTTTATAGAAGAGAATGTCTTTTTCCGTGAGGAAATGATGCGTGCTGCGCACAGAGGCTTCCCACACTTCAGCCAATTCGTCTTTTAACTTTTCCGATTCATCAGGATTAATTGTTGACCAGTCTATTTTTACTTGCATGGATTTTGAATGATAAAGGGTTTCTATTGATGGAAAAACTCTTGAACTAAATGCCGGATGGCGGCTACAGGATGATACAAAATCATCCTGGGACCAGCAAAACGCATCACCTCCTGCATCTTCTTCCGCATATCCGGTTTGTAGCAATGAACGGGACATATCCGGCATGTCGTTTTCTTTTCTCCGAAAGGACAACGTGCGAGTCGGGCATGAGCATATTGTAAAAGCTCTATGCAGTCCGGACATAATTCTCTGTGCCCCTCTTTCTGACGGCAATAGAGACGAATCATTTGCTCGACAATCTCTTGTTCTTGTCGGATGCGGGTCGATGGCATACTCGTTCTGTTCTTTTCTGCAAATCTAAACAAATTCAGCTTTCCCTTCCAAGTTTAGAAACCTGTTTGTTAACTTCTTTTGGGCTCTCATGCATGAACAGGAAGTCTCGTAGTGATTCGATTGAATAAAAAACGCTTTCACGGTTGCGTTCGTTTAATAGTTCGGCTGTTGTTGAAGAGACTCCCCATGCTGCGGATAGACATTTTATTCTGGCTTTGTCGCATTCTGTAATATCGGAAAGAGCATCGCCGACATAAACCATTTCATTTGGAGCCAATTTATAGCAGGCTAATAGCTCTTTAATGGCCTCTGCTTTCCTGTTCTTTTCGGGAGAGCCAGTTTCTATTTTGTCAAAAAAGTCTTCCATCTCGAACTGTTGTAATGTAATATCGCAACTTTTTGTTCCTTTTCCGGTAATAAGAGCAACAAGGATAGACTTGTCTTTCAACTCTTTTATCAATTCCTTTATACCAGGAAAGGGATGGGGGCACAGCCTGTGTATATCTTTGTAAATTGCATAAAAATCATGTAACGCTACAGTCCGGTTGTCATTAGCAATTATTTGCTTAATCATACCTTCTTCGTTCAATCCGAGGTCTGTATGATATCTTCTTCTGACAGTTCGTGTTCCGTATATGGTTCTACTGCCATTTTAAATGCTTTTATACAGACAGGAATTGTATCTCCAATCGTGCCGTCCAAGTCAAATGCCACTAATTTAATCATTCTTATTGCTTCCATTTATTTCGCGGATCACCCTGCATGGATTTCCGACGGCTAAACAATTAGCGGGGATGTTTTTGGTTACAACACTACCTGCGCCGATTACACAGCCTTTCCCGATTGTGATTCCAGGTAAGATAACGACTCCGCCACCGATCCAGCAACCCTCTTCGATTGTAACCGGAAGGGCGAATGTGTGACGGATATATTCATGGCCTTGTGGAGTTTCAACCGGGGTAAGCCGTTCATGTAGCTCGATGGGGTGTGTCGCTGTATAAATTTGTACATTCGGGGCTATCAGGACGTTGTTGCCGATTGTGATTTTATTACAATCGACAAAGGTACATCCCGTATTGACCGTGACATTGTTTCCGATGTGGATATTACAACCGTAATCACAAATAAACGAATGACCGACAGATACTTTTGTACCTATACTGCCGAACATCTCTTTCAGTATTGCATACTTTTCTTCCCGGCTTTCATAAGGTAGCGAGTTGTATTTCATGAGTAATTGAGTCGTCTTTCCCTTGAGCTCAAGAAAGATCTTATCATGACAATCGTACCATTCGCCTGCCAAGCATTTGTCCATTTCTGTTTTCATAAGCATTCCGTTTATATTGTTGATACTTCATTCGGGAGTAATTCATAATCTTTATGACAAAGATATGCCTTGTTTCTGAAAAGTTGCAGGTATTATTTTTCGTTATATATGTACATATTCGCTTTTGTGTCATATATTTGCCGTATGGAAAGAGAAAATCTGCATCAGCCGTTTGAGATCAGTTTTAGTGAACTTGACGGTTCTCTCCTGAAGGTGCACGATCATACTTTTTTTGAATTGGTCTATATCTTGTCCGGGACAGGTATTCAATGGATTAACAATAGCAAGTTCGCTTACCATGATGGCCATTTATTTATGATTACGCCGGGAGATTCCCATTCTTTTGAGATTCATACAATGACTAAGTTCATTAATATCAAGTTTAATGACATCTATATTCATTCGGCGGTTTTTGGGGCGGATAATATACAGAGGTTGGAGTTTATTCTGCAACATGCCAATCATCAGCCGGGATGCATATTAAGGAATAAGACCGATAAGTTGTTGGTAAAGCCTATGATTGAAGCCATCATCCGTGGATATCTCAACCGGGGACTTTATAGCAAAGAGATAATTACCCAGTTGATCAATATGATAATTATAGTTGTAGCCCGCAATATCGCCCTGTTTTTACCGGAGCGACTGGACGAACGTTCGGAAGAAAGGTCACTCGATATTTTACAATATATTCAAACCAATATCTATCGGTCCGATAAGATTAAAGCAAAAGCCATTAGCCAGCATTTTGGTATTTCGTCAAACTATCTGGGACGCTATTTCAAAAAGCATACGAATGAGACAATGCAACAATATATTTTGGACTATAAACTGAAAATGGTGGAAAACAGATTATTGCATAGTGAAATGAGGATCAATGAAATCGTTACCGAATTAGGATTTACCGATGAAAGTCACCTGAATAAGTTGTTTAAGAAATACAGAGGCTGCAGTCCATCGGAGTTCAGAAAAAGAGGAAGTGTACAATCTTAATGTAGTTTATAATAAGGAGGAACACATGGAATATGCAGAATTGTTGAACCGGTTGACGGTGGATTGTAAGGATGACGGAGTGCGGTTTCTAAGGAAAGACAGGATACAGGAAATAAAGTCATTATTGAATAACTCAGGTTATGAATTGCTGGAGGAAGGAAATTTGTCCTTGTTGTATGGAAAACCGGTGGGAGAGGGCGATGCTTACCGGGCTCTTATTTCATCCCATGTTGATTGCGTTTATATAAATTGTTTTGCTAAGGATGAATCCGATATTTGTTGGAAAGGCACATTTGACAATAGTGCGACTAATGCTGCTGTTGTCGACTTGATGTTGCGGGGGGAACTGGATACATCTGTTCTAATTGCTTTCACTGGGGATGAAGAAAAAGATTCGGCGGGAGCTGTCGAGATCATACAGACGTTGAACCGGATGGAATGCCGGATAGACAGAGCTATCGTTCTTGATGTTACGAATGAAGGATGGGAGGATGAAGCAGCTTTCTCCATTGAGAATGACCGAGGATTTGATATATTGACCGGCTATCATATTGTCGGATTGCTTCAGGCAAGTAATACTCCATGTGTATTTGTTCATGAAGCAGAACCCGATGAGACTTGGGAATACAGTAAAGGGAGTGGTTCGGATATGCCGGGAATCCCTTGCCTGAGCCTGTGCTTGCCTGTTCGGGGAAATATGCATGGGGAGGATGGTGTCCTTTTGCGTAAGTCATCCATCGCCCCCTATGAAGATATTCTGAGAAACCTGGCAAATGCCGTTTTCTAATTCTTTATTGATAGGATAAAGAACAATATTCGAATACGGCAGGTGCATTTTCATCCCCTTCGTGATAGAGTCCCGGACGGGCCACGCGGTCCCAGCGGATAAGGGAACGTATCGTTTCTTCCGATAAACCATGTTTGAGGCTATTCCAGCTCTTGCCGTCCTTGCTCCATGCGAACAGGAAGGGGAGGCCTTCTTTCACCTGCATACGAAGATGCAAGGCCGGGCTGGGAAGCGGCAAGTCTGCCAACTGCTGTTCTTTCCCATCGCGTATAACCTTTAGCTGTAAACGGTCGCCGATGCTTCCGAAAGCGAGATAACAACTGTTGTCGCCATACATGGTGATCCCTTTCCAACTGCCGTTCTGGTTTGAGATACCCGTTTCCAACATGTAATCGGAACTTGCCGGACGGAGGCAGAGGGCTTCACCACTCTTGGATTCCTCTTTCGGAGAACCGCTTAACTGTAACCTGCCTGCTTTTACTTCGGCCTTTACTTCGGCATACGGATAATTCCAGCTCCATTCCGGACGAAGGTTTGAACCGCTGAAATCATCGAAGAAGTCGGCAACAGGTTCTTGTACGCAGTCCGTGAAAGGCATCGGCTGCACCAGGCTTGCATATTCCCCGGTTACGAAATGAGGCCAGTTGTCTTCCCCGAACCGTAGTTCCTGTAAATGGGGCTGGCGTCCCTGATAGAAACCGCTGTTAGGCAAGTAAGCGTGGCAGAGATAGAACATCCGCCCGTCGGGAGTCGTCGTTATCGTGCCGTGACCGATGGAAAGGATATCCCGGCTTCCATGCAGGATCGGATTTCCCTCGTATTTTTCATACGGTCCTTCGAGTTTGCGGGAACGGGCGACTGCGACTGCATAATCACTGCCCGGACCGCAACAGCCGTTGATGGCATAGATCAGGTAATAATAGCCGTCTTTCTTGAACCATTGTTGCCCTTCCATTCCCCGTCTCTCGTCGTCACGAAGCAGGCTGAACGGTTTACCCGCTAACTTTAGTCCGTCCGGTGTCAGTTTACTGGCCAGCAGCTCGATGGGACGGTTATCCAGTCCGTATGCTTTCCAAGTGATGTACAGTTCCCCCTTGTCTTCCATTACAAAAGCGTCTATCGCTTCCTTCTCGAACTCCACAACCGGCCCGTGATCCTTGAATTTACCGGTGGGAGAGTCGGCAACGGCTACTCCGATATAGGAGGTGTTGTTCGATTTCATGCGTGCCGTATAATAGACGTAGACTTTCCCTTTGTAGTAGAACAATTCGGGTGCCCAGAACGACGACTTGGTCCATTCCGGCTGTTCCGTAAATATATGTCCGGTTTGTTTCCAGTTGACCAGGTCCGTAGAGGTGAAGACCGGGTAATAGGGCGCCCATTCGGAGGATGTTCCGGTTGCGTAATAGGTGTCGTTGATCCGTAGGATAGACGGGTCGGCTACATCTCCGTGGATGACGGGATTGGTGAAATACGTTTGCTGCTGCGCAACGCTTGTTCCTGTAAAAAGAACTGTGCCTAATAAGGCGATAAGAAGTTTGTTCATGGTCTGTTAAAACACTTTATTTGATTGGTCTAAAATTGATTGGTTACAAAACTAATGGATTAATCAGACCTGTCCAAAAATTTCCTTTACTTTTGCCTTGTAAAATGTTTAGATTGTAGAAACAGCATGGACAAACTTCACTCTTTTGCAGGTGCCGCCGCCCGAATCCCGTTGCCGGACAAGTTCACTTATCCGTTCCACTATACACCGCATCCCCTTTGTGTGATGGCGGCGGGAGAGGTGCAACGTTATCTCATGTCTGTCGATGTTTGGCAGGAGGAATTGCGGAAAGGAAAGATGTTCGGCGTTTTAGTTGTCCGGACAAGTAGGGGAGAGGTCGGTTTTCTTGCTGCTTTCTCAGGAATTTTGGCGGGAAAGAACCAGCATGTTTACTTTGTCCCTCCCGTCTACGACGTGCAGGAGCCGGGCGGATTCTTCGAGATTGAGGAGGAACAAATATCGGCTATCAACAAACGGATCGGACAATTGCAGGAGGACGCGCTGTATGCGGAATACAGGCAACGGTTGTCCGCAGAAACCCTTCTTGCCCGGCAGGAACAGGATGAGATGAAGAAGCAGATGAAAGAAGCGAAGGAACAGCGTGAGCGACTGCGACAGGAACATCCGGACGATGCTACACTTGAAATCCTGACGCGCGAGAGCCAGTTCCAGAAAGCCGAACTGAAGCGGCTGAAGCAGCATTGGAACACACGCCTTCTCTCCCTGCAAGCTGAAATAGAAGCTTTCGAAACAGAGATAGAACGGTTGCGGACAGAACGCAAAATCCGCTCGGCGGCCCTTCAGCAGCGCTTGTTCAAACAGTTTCAAATGCTGGATGCCTGTGGCAGGAAACGCGATTTGTGTGATATCTTTCAAGACACCGCCCAAAAGGTGCCCCCGGCCGGAGCGGGCGAATGTGCTGCGCCGAAACTTTTGCAATACGCCTATCGGAGCGGCTTGCAGCCTGTAGCAATGGCGGAGTTTTGGTGGGGAGATTCTCCGAAGAACGAGATTCGCCGGCACGGTTATTATTATCCTGCCTGCAAAGGCAAATGCGAACCGATCCTGAGACATATGTTACAAGGGTTGCAAGTGGAGGATAATCCGCTGCAAAACGATTCCCATCGGGATACGGAGCTTGAGATTCTTTACGAAGATGAATGGCTGTTGGTCGTGAATAAACCTGCCGGGATGCTCTCGGTCCCGGGAAAACTGGATGTCGATTCCGTCTACCAACGCGTTCGAAGAATCTATCCGGAGGCGACCGGCCCAATGATTGTGCATCGGCTGGATATGGCAACTTCCGGTCTCTTGCTTATCGCCAAAACAAAAGAGGTACATCAAAACCTGCAGGCGCAATTCAAGAACCGGACGGTGAGGAAGCGTTATGTCGCCCTGCTTGATGGCCTTGTCAAGCGGAGAGAAGGTCTGATCGCCCTGCCTCTTCGTCCTGATCCGGAAGACCGTCCGCGGCAGGTTGTGGATGAAGTAAGCGGGAAGCCGGCTGTAACCTTATTCGAAACGTTGACATGCGAGGCGCATCGATCCCGTGTCTTGTTTTTCCCGCAGACCGGGCGTACCCATCAATTGCGTGTCCATGCCGCTCATCCCCTCGGGCTGGATGCCCCGATTGTCGGCGACGAGTTGTATGGCAAGAGGGCTGAAAGGCTTTATCTGCATGCTGAATATCTGGCTTTCCGGCATCCTGTATCCGGCCGGATGATAGAAGTGGAGAAGCTGGCGGAATTCTAACTGTTTGTCGTTTGTGCCACAGACTTGGCATAACAGTTCCACAGGCTTGGCACGGCTGTGCCATAGGGGTGGCATAACTGTGCCAAGCTGATGGCACAAGGATTACCAGTCGTAGCTGTCGTAATAACTATCGAACTCCCAGGGTTCGTTCACTCCATGTTTTTTGAGAATGTCTCTGACGATTTGCTGTTCGTCAGGAGACAAGGGACGTTCTCCTTTGCGTACACGGTAATAAGTCCTGCGCTTGAAAGAATATATCAGTCGGCCGACAATTTCTAACATTTGCTTGTGGGGCAATTTGTTTAGGATACCGATGAATCCCTTCGCAAGGCGGATTTTTTGGCAAGGACGATAGTAGCGGCATTCGCCTTCTATGGCGGCCAGATGTTTGAGGGAGATAAAACTCCAGTGGGTAACGCTGTCCGGCATGTTGATCTCCGCCTGGCGGCGGAGGCATGTGTCGGCTTTTGGACATTGTTGATTTAAGCATACCGAGTATCCCAGCGGTACTTCAGAGAAGTTCAGTTCTTCTTCCATGTCTTATGGGTTAACAGATTTGTTTAATTATTCTATATAAATCATTTTCTTCGTCATCCCTCCGTCAATCGTAATGTTTTCTCCGTTGATGAAGTCGTTCTCTTCCTGACAAAGGAATACGCACATACGGGCGATGTCTTCCGGTTTCCCGACCCGTCCGGAAGGATGTTGGCTGTGGTCTTCCGGCCGAAGCTGTTCGTAGTCATGTGTTTGTATCCAGCCCGGTGCGATGGAATTGACGGTGATATGCCATTGGGCAAGCGAGAGCGAGAGGGCGTGTGTCAGTGAATAGATGCCGCCTTTGGATGCCGCATATCCTTCACTGCCGGGTTCGCTCATCAAGTAACGTGTAGAGCAGATGTTGACAATCCTGCCGAACGGATTGGGTGTCGTTTGTGACTGGCGATGGATGGCAAGCTGGCGGGAGGTGATGAAAACCGGGCGCAGATTGACGGACAGGATGTGGTCGAAGTCGTCCACGCCGGTTTCCGTAATGGGAGAAAACTGACTGATGCCTGCATTATTGATCAGGATGTCGATGTCTCCCCATTCCTGGAATATCTGCTGCATACAGTTTTCCAGTGCTTCTTTATCGCTGACATCAGCATGGAAAAAAGAGGTTCCGGTCTTTAATGCCGTATCCTTTCCCGCCGCCTCATTCCGGTCGCAGAACGCCACGCGGTGGCCGGCGGAGCGGAATGCTTTTACAATCGCTTTGCCGATCCCCTCGGCACCTCCTGTCACAAAGACTCTTCTGGTTTTATGGATAGCCGCTGTTTTCTTGCTGCTGCTTGCACGTGTCCCGGCCGATTTGCGGGATTGTAGCTCTTCGTATTTCTTTTCCAAATAGTTGTCTGCCATGATGATGTCGTTTAAATAGAATAATCCTTCATCCATTTTTCTGCAGCAGCTAATGTTTCCGCTTTTCCTACGTCGAGCAAGCGAAGATTGTCGTCCGCATAGGCATGGATATTTGTTTTGGCACAGATGGACAGGTAGAAGTTGATGATAGAGAACTTCCCGGTCCATTCTTCCATCCAGTCGAATATTTTGGGCGACAAGACATGTATGCCGCTGAACGCATATTCGTTGTATTGATTCGGGTCGAAGTCCGGATAGAAAGATTTGACCTCACCTGTGTCACGATTGCGCCAACCGCATAATTTGTTTTCTTTATTGAAAAGCAGATAACGGGAGGTGTTGCGTTTACTGACCAGTAATGTCGCCAGCGGGTTCATCTCCAAATGATGGTTATAGAGTGCACGCAGGTCGATATTGGACATGATATCTACATTGTGTATCAGGAACGACTCGTTTCCTTGCAGGAATGCGGCGGCGTGTTTGATTCCTCCGCCGGTATCGAGCAGGTAATCCCGTTCGTCGGATAAGTAGATCTGGACGCCGAAATTGTTGTTAGCCGCCAGAAAGTCGATGATCTGGTCACCCAGATGGTGTATGTTAATGGCGATTTGGTGGAAACCTGCGTCTTTTAATTTAAGAATCACATGTTCGAGCATTGGTTTTCCGTTGATGGGAATTAATGCTTTCGGAGTGTTGTCGGTCAGCGGTTTGAGACGTGTTCCTAAACCGGCGGCGAAAATCATAGCTTTCATAATGTAGCGTTAAAGAGTTGTTCAATATTTTGTTCTCTGTGCACAAGGTCTACCCGGACTCCGAACTTCGAGTGAATGTGTTCGGCCATGTGCTGGGCCGAATAGACCGAACGATGCTGGCCGCCTGTGCAACCGAAGCAGATCATCAGGTTTGTGAATCCGCGGTCCATATAGCGTTTGACGGAGGCATCCACAATTTCGTAGGCATGTTCCAGGAACTTCGTGATCTCTCCGTCTTCTTCAAGGAAGCGGATGACCGGTTCGTCCAGCCCGGTGAAATGGTTATAACGTTCATACTTGCCGGGATTGTTGATGGCGCGGCAGTCGAACACGAACCCGCCTCCATTGCCACTCGGATCGTTGGGAATGCCCTTTTTATAGGCAAAGCTGACGATCTTTACCTTAAGTGTATGCTTCTGTATGTCATCGTAGAACTGGGACAAATTAGTCAATTCCCGGAGCACTGCGCATAAGTAAGGATATTCGGGATAATCTTCTTTTAGAAGCTGGCGAAGGTTATCGATTGCAAAAGGCACGCTTTGGATAAAGTGGGGCTTCTTCTCGAAATACCCCCGGAAACCGTAAGCGCCTAATACTTGCAAGGTTCTGAAAAGAACAAAATGACGCAACTGGCAGAAGAAATGCTTTTCGTCCACCTTTGTGTATTGCTGTAAGGCTTGCAGGTAATCAGCAATCAGCTCTTGTCGCAATTCGGCCGGATATTTTGCTTTTGCCTGCCAGAGAAAGGAGGCGACATCATAATAGATCGGTCCCTTGCGGCCTCCCTGGAAGTCGATAAACCAGGGCTCACCGTCTTTTACCATCACGTTGCGCGACTGGAAGTCACGGTACATGAATGTCGGAGTGCAATCTTGCAGCAGAACAGCGCTCATCTTTTGGAAATCATCTTCCAAGCGATCTTCCTGGAACTCCATTCCGGTCGCTTTCAGGAAGCAATATTTGAAATAGTTCAAATCCCAGAGGATGGAACGTTTATTGAATTCCGGTTGCGGATAACACTGGCTGAAATCGAAGTCTTTTGCTCCTTTAAACTGGAGAGCAGGCAGGAGCGTGATCGTTTTGTGCAGCAAGTTCCGTTCGGACTCGTCGAAGAAACAGCTTTTACGTCCCTTCTCAATCGCGTTGAAAAGCAGTGTGTCACCTAAATCTTCCTGTAGGTAAAAGGACTGGTCTTCAGACCAGTTGTACACTTCGGGGACGGGAAGCCCTTCTTCCCTAAAATGTTTTGCCATATAAATAAAGGCTTTATTTTCGTCCGTTGAAGTGCCGCTTACGCCTATCAGTGAGACAGGACCCGACAATCTGAAGTACCGGCGGTTGGAGCCGGAAGAAGATAGTTCGGTTATATCGGTTGGCTGCGAGCCGGTGTGTGCCTGGTAGAGTTGTTTTAATTCTTCCGTTATCATGTCTTTCTATTTTCGGCACTAAAGTAGTAAAACAATTGAAAATAAAGAGAGAATCCGGACAATAAAAAAGGGAGAAGCATCTGTTTCCAGCTCTTCTCCCCTTATTCAATAATCATTAATCCCTATTTACTTCAAATATCGAATCAAACTAATTCTCAATTCTCCATTTTCAATTTTCAATTAAAGAATGCCCTGTGCCATCATTGCTTTGGCAACTTTCATGAAGCCGGCTACGTTTGCACCTTTCACATAGTTTACGTAACCATCGGCTTGTTTGCCGTATTTTACGCATTGTGTGTGGATGCTTTCCATGATGCTCTGCAACTTCTGGTCTACTTCTTCGCTGCTCCAGCTCAGTTTCTGAGCATTCTGTGTCATTTCCAGACCGGAAACAGATACACCGCCGGCATTTGCCGCTTTACCCGGAGCGTAGAGGATCTTAGCTTCCAGGAATGCATCGATTGCTTCCGGGGTTGAAGGCATATTAGCACCTTCTGATACAGCGAAACAGCCGTTGGCAAGCAATGTCTTTGCTTCTTCGCCGTTCAATTCGTTCTGGGTTGCACTCGGCATTGCAATATCGCATTTTTCTCCCCAGGGACGAGCGCCAGCTACATATTTGCAGCCGTATTGTTCGGCATATTCACGGATACGTCCGCGGTAGAGGTTCTTTAATTCCATGATGTAGTCCAGCTTTGCACGGTCGATGCCGTCCGGATCATAGATGTAACCGTCAGAGTCGGACATCGTCACCACTTTGGCGCCGAGGCTGATCAGCTTTTCTACTGTATATTGAGCCACATTACCGGAACCGGAAACGGCTACAACTTTACCTTTAATGTCGATACCTTTAGTCTTCAGCATCTGTAGCAGGAAGTAAACGTTACCGTAGCCTGTTGCTTCCGGACGGATCAGTGAACCGCCGAATTCGATGCCTTTTCCTGTGAATGTACCTGTATTTTCGCGAGCCAGCTTCTTGTACATGCCGTACATATAGGCAACTTCACGTCCGCCGACACCTATATCGCCTGCCGGAACGTCGGTATCCGGACCGATGTGGCGCCACAGTTCCAGTACGAACGCCTGGCAGAAACGCATGATTTCTGCATTTGACTTACCGCGCGGGCTGAAGTCGGAACCTCCTTTACCGCCACCCATCGGTAATGTAGTCAGTGAGTTTTTGAAAGTCTGCTCGAAGGCCAAGAACTTAAGAATTGACTGGTTTACGGAAGCATGGAAACGGATACCGCCTTTGTACGGGCCGATAGCATTGTTATGCTGGATACGGTATCCCATATTTACTTGGATCTGGCCTTTATCGTCCATCCAGGTTACGCGGAAAGAGAAAATACGATCGGGGATACAAAGACGTTCGATCAGATTGCTCTTCTCGAATTCTGGATGCTCGTTATAAGCCTCTTCGATTGTTCCTAATACTTCTGAAACTGCCTGATGATACTCCGGTTCATTCGGGAATCTTCTCTTTAAGTTGTCTAAAACTTCACTTGCCTTCATAAGACTGATTTTCTTTAGAATGTTATACTTGTTATGTCATATTGTTAACCGCATGCCGTTTTTTCAACGACTTCGCAAAGGTAAGCTAAAAATTTACACAAACAAATATTTGAAAGAGAAAATGCGAAAAAAATATCATTTAGGTATTTTAATCGGGTAAAAGCAATCAAATGTTATTCGTTCTTACGTCTTCTGCTCTTATAGATAGGGACAAACACAATGATAGCCGATGCTACCAGGGCAAATACAATGTCGAATGTTATCTTTTCGCTGTATGCAAGCAGCATGTAGCAAAGAATACCCCATAAAAGCGTTATACATACAGCCTGACTATTTGTAATCTTTTTGCGTGCCATTGTTTACATTTGTTTAATTAGATGATACGAGTGAACCGAAATAAATGATGAGAGCCAGAAATACGGCGATGATGGCAAAAAGAACAATAATTTGCCTTTCGAGGGGAAGATGGCGGAGAAAAGGGATGTGGCGTGCCCATCCGGAAACATTTTTGATCTCGTCTCCTTGTTCGTTCTCGGAAGGTATCTCATAACCGCCTTCTTTCATGACTTCCAGTGCGCGGGGCACATCACTGTCGAGGATCTCCACCCTTGCACCGCCGACATCTACATAGCCTGCATATAGTTGGCTGGTAATTTCATTTCTTAAATAACACTCTATACCTTCCGAACGGAGTAGTGCCATCAGGGTTTGAGCGTCTGCCGGATAATTGAATCGGGCAATTTCAACTATTTTGTCTTCCATGATTAATCATCGTTTACTTGTTTGTTAAATAATTTGCAATTTCCGTTGCCTGGCGGATGCGGTCGGCCATGCCGATGCCGCCTTTGAGATTACCGGCCAGAATAAGGCCCGGATAGCTGGCTTCCAATTCGGCTATGGTAGCGAAACGGATGCCGCTGTTCTGTTCGTATTGGGGAATGGCGTGTTCGTGACGGAAGATACGGATCATATCCGGCCCGGCTTCTTCCGGAAACTTCAGCATAGCATGAAGTTCGTGCCTTATAAGAGCTTCCAGCTCATCTTCCGGCCAGGTGGTCAGGTTGGCATGTTTTACGCCTCCGATGAAGAACGAGAACAGGGCTCCTCCTTCCGGAGCCCGTCCGGCAAAGCAGGCGGCAGGGAAAAGAATGCCGAGCACATCCTTTTTCTCACAGGAAGGAACCAAGCCTCCGAAGGCTCAAACCGCAGTCCTCCGGTATTACGGAAGCCGACGCTGGCCTGTACGACCGGCGCATAATGCAGGTTGCTGACCTGCTCCATTTTTTCTTTGGGGATGAATGGCAGAAGGCTTGGCAATGTGTAAGCTCCTGTGGTGGTGATTACTTTGTTGGCTATGAGCGTTTGCAGCCCCTCGGCTGTCGTGTAGGTGATTTGCCATTTGCCGGCAGACGGTCGAATGGTGACATCCGCAGCCGAAAGTGTGATGCGTGTGTGCCCGATAGCATCGGCCATTGCAGTTGTCAGGCGGTCCAGACCTCCGACGGCAGAGAATACTTTTTTGCTGGCCAGGCGGTCGCGTTCGGTTTTCGGCTGTCGGGCTTTGGCGATCGAGCCGCGTATAAAACTGCCGTATTCCTGTTCCAGGTTGTATAGCTTCGGAAGCGCATAACGGGTGACGAGTTTCAACGGGTCGCCGGCATACACGCCTGACAGGAACGGGTCGACTGCGTAGCGCAGGAAGGATTTGCCGAGGCGCCTCGCCGCCAGTTCACCGACCGACTCATCGGGATTAGTCCCTTTGGCGCGAAACGGCTCGCCGAGGATGCGAAACTTGTCGCCAAGCGTAAACAACGGAGTCGTGACGGCGCTGAACAGTCCGGAAGGTAGTGCGTGAAACCTGTCTCCTTTCCAAATCAAGCGGCGTTTGGATTCTTCGCGGGCTGTTTCGAGTGTGCAGGCTGGTGCCAAGGCGGCAAACAATTCGGCCACTTCGGGATAAGAGACAACTCCTGTATTCGGTCCGCTCTCAAAGACGAAACCTTCTTCACGAAAGGTATGAATTTGTCCCCCTACGTGATCCGAACATTCCAGTATCTGCAGGTCTTTCCCTGCACGTGACAGCCAGAAGCCTGTTGTAAGCCCGGTCAGTCCGGCTCCGATGATTACTATGTCTGTATCCATTTATATCGGTTTAGAAAATGATTTATTTGTATCCAGCATCAGTTTGTCAAGCGAAGCCGCCACGTTACGGACAAACGGTTTGCCCTCGGGCGTTACCCATATTTGGTCGTTGTCGTATTCGATAATACCGTCGTCGGCAAATTCCTGTAAGCGGGCCTCATCATAGGCTGTCGCTTGCTTGATCTTTTCGATCGGGAAGGCCAGGCGTTCGGACAAATCCTCCCATTTGATATGGTAATTGCACATCAGCGCTTCGATAACTTCACGCGTGATCTGTTTTTCCCAGTTTAATTGATAGTATTTTACGGTAGGCAGGACACCGGCTTCGACCTTTTCGATGTATTCCATGATATCCTTTGTGTTTTGAGCATAGGCCGTTCCGAGCTGGCTGATACCCGACACGCCGAAGGCATACACTTGACCGGTCGTCTGACGGGTGCAGTATCCCTGGAAGTTACGGTGCAGTTGTCCTTTGGCGAGCGCCTGATAGAGATCATCATCTCCTGTGACGAAGTGATCCATCCCGATCTGTTTATAGTCTGCCTCGAGGAAAATCTTACGGGCAGCTTCGAACATTCGGCTTTTTTCTTCTGCGGAAGGCAAGCCGGCTTTCTCCAACATCTTTTGGCGGTTGAATATCTGCGGAAGATGTGCGTAAGAGAAAGTGACGATACGGTCCGGCTGCAAGGATACAGCCTTTTCGATTGTCTCGGCAAAGCTCGCTTCCGTCTGGTAGGGCAATCCGTAGAGGAAGTCCATATTGATCCGTGCACCGCCCGAGCGAAGGTTGCTATTGCCTTTTCTATCGGTATCAATGGAGCTTCGCGATGGACAGCTTTCAGGACTTTATTATTAAAATCCTGTATACCGATGCTGACCCGGTTGAACCCGGCTTCTGTCAGTTTCATCCACGCGTTTTCTTCCATCCATCCCGGGTGACATTCAATTGCGATTTCCGGATTGTCGATTGTATCGAACGGTGCCAACAGATGCCTGTTCAAGCTTTCCAGTTCGTAAGCCGGAATTATATTGGGGGTTCCTCCTCCGTAATGAATTTGCGATATCTTGCGCTTTGGGTTTAGTAAGGGGATAATGATATCCATCTCCTTATGTAAAGCAGCGATATAACGATCTATGATTTCCGGTTCGGGACAAGCTATTGAATTGCATCCGCAATAATGGCACAACTTCAAACAAAATGGAATATGGATATAAAAGGATATTGCCTCGGGCTTTTGGCTGTTAGACTGCCAGATCGCTTTTATATAATCCTTCTGATTGGTCTTGTCTTTGAAATAATTCGCTGGAGGATAGCTTGTATATCGTGGGACCGGTACATTATATTTATCAATAATCTCTTGTTTCATATCGTATTTTTTTTCGTTTTTAAAAACCGTTACTATGTAAATGAGTGAAATCAGGGCGATGCTTGCTTCAAAGAAGAAGAGCCCGTGATAACCTGTATGATCGGCTATTTTCCCGCTAAGGATCGCCATCAGCATACCACTAAGATGCGTGATAACTGTCTGGATCGTGAAATCCGTCCCTTCGCGTCCGGGGCGTACACAGTCCATTGCGGTGGTATAGACCACTATTGTCGCCATCCCGTAGCTTCCCCAGAGAAGAATGATCCCGCCGTAGAGTAATGCGGTTGTGGGATGCACATACGACAGCCCGAGAAAATAGAGAGTTGCCGCAAGCACGAACACGGCGAATAAGATGCGTGCACGGAACCGGCCGATCCGGCGTACGATCATCCCACCGGCGAAAGATGCGAGAAAGCCGGCAAACGTTCCGACCAACCCGCTCATCACCCCGATCTCTTTCATGTCGTAGCCCAGATCGACAAGCCAGGGCTTCAGCATAGCTAACGTCCCGATCAGCCCCGAATAGTAGAGGAACAGGAAACCGATCTGTTTCCAGATGTTCCGGCGGGTAAAGAAGTAGAATACATCCGCTTTTTTAGCACGTTCATGGCTGTCTTTCGGCTCGATCCGGATGCCTTTATTAAAGACAAGCGGCAGGAGGGCGACGACAACGAACAGTGCCAGGCAGGGTAACAGGCTGTTCCATCCAATCTGTTTGAAAAGCAGTAGCAGCACACCGCCTCCGAGCATCGAGCCACCGAAACTTCCCATCGACTGCATACTGTTGACCATGCTTTTATCTTGTTTGCTGAACGAAAGCACCGCTAATGCATCGGTTGCAATATCCTGTGTCGCAGAGGCGATAAACGAGATGATGATCAGGCCCACGATCGTGTAAAAATCTGTATGAAAATCGAGGAAAGCGACGGCAAAGATCAATGCGGCGTAGATTAACTCGGAAGAAAATATCCATCGCTTATAATCTCCAGTGGTCAGTGCATGACGGTCGATCATCGGCGACCAGAGGAACTTCAATATCCAGGGCAGCTTGATCAGTTGCAAGAGCCCGATGGCCGATAACGAAAAGTTTTCCTGGCGCATCATCACCGGGATGACGGTCGAAAAGAAGCTCATCGGGATCGTCTGCGCGATGTAGAGGCAGAAGAAGGTCGCGAGGTTGTATGTTTTATCTTTCTGTATCATCAATTATTTTGTTTATCATTTTCCGAACTTCCGGAAAACGTCAAAAATGCTTTTTGAGGCTTTCGGGAAGTTCCGACGTCTTGAAAATGATTTTTTGAGCTTTCGGAAAGTTCCGACGTCTCAGAAAATGATTTTTTTGCATTGTCGGGAAGTTCCGAAGCCTTCAAAAATGATTTTTTT
>NZ_QUDI01000062.1:0-20986 GCF_003477465.1 Parabacteroides sp. AF48-14 | reverse complement strand
CATTTTTTCTGTAATAGTCCCCAGCTTGTAGCTTGCTACCTCCTAATACTATCCGCCGTTTCATATCTTTCCCGTTTTGAATTAATTACCCTTAGCGATTACCACATAAATACCATGTATGCGCCTTACCGAGATAGATGCAATCTTACCTGCTGCGATCGTTATGTTTGTATCGTCACATTGCCAACCCGATGCGTTCGGAAGCGGCTGTGTGATGTTTGACGACGAACTATTCTTGATATCAATCATACATTCCCATCCCTCGTTAGGAGTAGACGCAAACGATAAGGCGCTGGCGGCCGACAACGTTACCTTGATCGAGTAGTTTGCGATCGAGAGGTCGGTAAGTGTCGTTACAGTCGTCACATCTTTAAGTCTCAAAGCATTATTCAGTTGCGTCAACATGGACGGCGTCATCAATCCATTAGCGGAAGATGTGACAGCCGAATAAGTTGTATTAGTGTCCTGTCCAGGAATGCCCAACGCTGTTATGTCTTCTTTAGTTACAGCAGTGACGGCAGATATATGTCCGGTCGCATCAACCGTTACTTTATACAGGCCACTATTTTTCGCTGTATAGGACGGATGAATATATTTATTTGCTCCATCCGCAATACCGTCAATTTTGCCCTTATCCTCTTTTGACATCAATCCATCAGCAGAGGTTGTTACCTTACTATAAGTAGTGTTTGTGTCTTGGGCAGGAATGCCTAATGCCGTGATGTCGGATTTAGTTACTGCTACTACATCTGTTACGTGCCCCTGATTGTTAACAGTGATCTTGTATATGCCGGATGCGTGTGCAATAAATGCCGGGTGTGTGTAATTTTGCGGCTTAAGATTAGGCGTTGTGACCTCTCCGGACGCAGACGTAAACTTCAACACATATTCAGTTGCCGTATTAGTCACTACCGTAACATTTGCACCGATACCATTCGAACCATCCGTACCACGCAGATTCGGCGTGTCAAACGATCCTGCCGCTGTGGTGATTGTCAAGATATAGGTAGTCGCGTTGTTTGTCTTAACCACTACTGCGATGTCCTGCATGACAACCGGGAGTTCCGCAAACGTATGTACACCATCGGCCAGCTTCATATTGAACTTGCCGGATTCCAGGCGTTCGAACAACCAGACCGATGCCGGATATTTCGTCGTATTCGTAGCCCATTCAGCCGTTGTAAGCTCAATTTGCTGATAGATAAATGCTCCTTTATTACTCATTGTATATAGCCCTCCTTGATTATTATTACTGAATCATTATAATAGTTTGCCCCTTGCAGGTAAATATTGCCGGGAAGTGCCGTCCCGCTACCGGTTTCCTGCCATGATGCAACACCGCCAGCAAGATCATAGAGCTTGTAAAAGACATACTCACCGTCTTCCAGTACGCGGACCTCGTCGCCTATCCGGAAATTAACTGTCGTACCGGCAGCATTGACATAAGACAGCGTGTCTGCGCCAGGAGCAGACGCCAGCGTCGGGATCTCCGGCTTGTTCTTTATATAATTCGGATCAGACGGATCGGCCACGTTCCAGTCAGACTGAAATCCCTTAGCGATCTTTTCCGCGTTCTCTGCCGCTGCATTGGCACGGTCAGTGGCGGTATTGGCATTACCTGTTGCCGTAACCGCGTTATCTTTTGCGGTGTCAGCCGCTGTAGCCGCAGCACTGGCTAAGCCAGCCTTTTCAGTTGCAAGATCGGCAGCGGAAGTAGCTTTCCCTGTTGCATCATCCGCATTCTTCTTTGCGGCATTAGCGGCACTTGCCGCATCGTTAGCTGCTTTTGTAGCATTCTCTGCATTGGTAATGGCCGTACTGGTTTTACCAGCAGCAGTATCGGCATTTCCTGCAGCTGCATCGGCTAACCCTGCCTTTTCATTTGCAAGTATAGCAGCGGCATTGGCTTTGCCGGTTGCTTCCTCTGCCTTAAGTATCGCCTGTACAGTCTCTTGCTCTCGCTGCTCTTCTTGCGTTTGACGGGTAGTCTCGTTTTCTTGCCTGGCTACTTCTGCCGTCTTCCGGAGTTGTTCTTCAATAATCCGTTCACCTTCCTTTTTCTGACGTTCCGCTTCGGCGGCAGCGCGGGCCTTTTCTGCGATGTCACGTTTACCCTCTTCCGCTATGCGCACCTGCTCCGCGTTATCCCGGTCTACTTCTTCAGCAGCACGAAGAGTCTCGGCTTCATCGCGTAACTTTTCAGCGTTATCACGATTTATTTCTGATTGATTACGCAGAGTCTCTGCGGCAACACGCTTTTTCTCTTCTTCGATACGTTTTCCTTCCTCGGTGGAACGCAATTGTTCTGTTTGATTTCGAGTATCTTCTGCGGTTACACGCTTGGTCTCTTCTTCAACACGAGACTTTTCAGTATTCTGACGGATGACTTCAGCAGCTTGCCGATCTGTTTCCTTTGTATTACGTGTACTTTCAGCAGTGTCACGAAGCTCTTCGGCCGCTTCTCGAAGAGCTTCAGCCTCTTTGCGTTTCAGTTCATCGTTATGACGGCCCTGTTCGGCTGCCTGCCACTGCGTATAACTGGTTTCGCGGATTTCTTCATTCCCGGAAACAGTCGCTTCAAGCTGGCGCATATTGGTTAGTTCTGTACTCACTTCTTCAGTGATTTGAACCATCTTTTCACCAGCATCCTGTGCTGCCTTATTTGCGGTACCGACGGCCGTATTAGCATCTCCTGTCGCTTTGACAACATCATCGTATGCTTTCTGTATAGCTTCCAGGCTGACCCTTACGCTTGTTTTGATACCGTCAACAAACCGATAGCCCAATGTCCAAAGCCCTTTAAAAGAGCTCGATGGAGCCAAATCGCTTATTTTTATTTTTTTATCTTCTCCTGTCATTTCATATCGATTAAAAATTCGCCATCTTCAGTTATGATATATTCTCCGGCTTCCGATGCCAGGAAGTATTCTGTTTCACGAATACGGAATACGGTAAATACAAGTGTCAAACTAAACTCGACAATTACCGGACCGCGTAAGCCTAATAGTTGGAAACCGGATGCCTTTTTGTAATAGCAAGGATATGTCCCGCCCGTAAAAGCAACATGTAGTTGCCGTTCCTCCGGTTGAATTAGAGCAGCAAAAAAGGAATCGTAACATTGCCAGAACGCTGACATTGAAACAGCTTTTAAATGGCATTTAAACGTAACTTCTTTACTCCCAAAAACAAGATGATCTGCATCGTATATCTGCCCATCGGAAGTACGAACTTTCCGGTTCAGATTTTGTTTAGCAGCCGGAGCTTTCAACAGTTCGCTACGCGCAACATCGACAACTACACCATAATCGGCAAAAGAGACACCATCCAGCTTATATCCACTATCGTGTATTATTAATCCCGGATCAGGCAAGGCTATAGCCAAAGGACGAACTGGGACATCCTGTATGAACTTGATCGAAAAGGATGTTGCTGAAGCAAATACTTTGTTAGCAGGTTGCGCAGACAGACGAATTTGCCATTCTCGCCCAAGTGACGGAACCCGGAGTATGTGATATCCGGGTTCACTGACGAAGGCAATAAAATCAGTTGCTCCCTCATGAGTATCGGATAGGAATGAAACTGTTATTTCCTTTTCCTGCAATCTCGGTTCAGACAGGTCTACTTCGATCCCGTCCTCTTCCGGCCAGTCGTTTTTGTCCGGATCGGCCAGGGCCGGGAAAGTCAACAGGTCCTTATACCCGCCTTTTGTCACCCACACCCCGAATCGGGATTGGGTACTGATTCCGTCTATGTAGCAATTATCAATCATCAATATTTCCTTATTAATATTCCTTGATTTAGCATATCAAGCGTATTATCTCTAATTCTCCGGATATCTTTTTCGATATTCTCCAGCCGGTCCGTATTAGCCGCGATCCGGTTCATGACCGTCAGTCCTTCGACCAGCAATGCGTTGATATTTGTTACGCCTGTGCTCGTTTTATCTGCATAAATCATTAGCGCATTCCCAATGCCAATTATCTCGCTCGCGCTTTCTTGTGTCATAGAAGCACCTAACCCTTTGGCCGCAGCCTGGCGACCGGCTTCCGTACCGGTGATACTAAGCCCTGTTATCTTTTCAGCGTCCTCCAGTTGTTTGGCCGCGTCCTCTATGATCTTGTCGTATTGCGCCTTCAGCTCGGCAATATTGGCTTCCGTCAGCCCGTTTCCACTCGCTTCCGCAAAGGATTCATACCATTTGCGGAGCGGCTCTTCCAAGGCTTTCATTTTGACACCTTGGAGGACGGCGTTATTTAGCATCTCTTGAAAATCATCGGCAAAATCTTTAGCGGACCGCTTTCCCTGTGCTAATCCTTGAATAACACTGTCAGCAATACTATCTTTAGTCGTTCCGGTAAATGCTTCCCGCATCGCTTCATCCTGATCAGCCAACATCTGGTTGATATCGGCGCCCTCTTCTTTCAAGGCACGAAGCTGTTCAAACAGTTTAGCGACCTTTTCATCCAGCTTACCCTCGGTGTACAGCTTTTCAATATCTTCGTAGCTTTTACCGGCAAGGCTGGAATAGATGTCCCAGGTTTTAGCTTTACGAAACCAAGTCCCATGCTTATAGCCTTTGCCGCTGATATATTCCTCACCCTGTATTTCTGCCATCAAACGGCATATTCTTCTGCCGATTCCCGTTGTTGCTTGGTCAGTTCAGATGTGATGCGCTTGTTGTAAGCAAGCGTACTTTCGCCGATCTCCTGCTGTGTACGCTGGCGTTCGCGAAGCAAAAGTTGATATTCCCGTTCACCCTCAATCGCCGTATCATAATACTTCTGTACCTCTTCACGGGCCTGGCGGTTCATTTCCTTAACCTTTTTACCCATTGAGAAGATAGAGCCGATACTGGAGACTACGGAGGCGATCCCGCCCAGGATATCCCCGTTAGCTATCTTGGCGGCCCCGGTTGCGAAACCACCCAGAGCAGAAGTCAGGGCAACAACCTGTTCAGCCGCATACCCGGCTTCGTCACCGAAAACATCACTGATACCACCGGCAATCGTGTTCAGGTCGCCGTTTATTTTCTGAACAGCCGTATCGATGCCGGACAATGCACTTGCGATATCATCCTTACTACCTTCTTTAATGCCTTTCAGTAGCTTCTTCCAGTCTTCGCCGATCGACTTAAAAGGCGAACGGGTTTTAATTGCTTTCTCCAGGCGATCGATTGCGTCCTGGTACTCTTTTACGTTCTTCGGGTCCCAAGCCGATATATTGACTTCCTTCGCTTGTTTGAGTAATCCTTCCAGCGAGGGCAAAGCCATTTTATCAAGATCGCCAAACATCTTGGACCACATATCCGTATCTTTCAATTCATTGAAGGACAATTCCGACAATGCTTTCTTCTTACCCTTGTTGGCTTCATCGATAGCGGCATTTATGGCATCTTTATTCGTTTCCGTGCGCTGGCTGGTCAGATAGGCTATATCATCGTTGTATTTTTTTTCTATCTCCAGGCGTCTGGCTGCATAATCCTGGTATTGTTTTATGTGTTTTCCAACAAATCAGCTTCTGCTTTTTCACGGGTTTTGTCAGCTACTAAAGTAGCATCAGACAGTTCTTTCCCTTGTGCTGCCGGGAGCTGGGAAACGGTTGTCGTTTTCGGTTTAAAGACAAGCCCTTTCTTTTTCCAATTAGGATTCGCGTTTTCCCACTGATCTTGCTCTATTTTTTGTTGGGCGAGGATGTATTCCTGACCTTTCTTTTCAATTTCGTTGATCTTTCTATCATAATCTAAAGCAATTTGAGCCAACTCCTTATCGGTACCATCTTTCATTAAAGAAATCTTCTGCTGTTGGAGTTCAAGTTCAGCGTCTTTTTCCATTTGCGCCAAAGCGTCCTGCTGGCGTTGTATTTCTAATTCACGCATAGCGGTTTCAGCTTTGATTACATTCGCAGCTTCACCAGCAGAATCTTTTGATATCTGCTTATCGATTGTATTGCTTTGCCGGAGCATCATGCGCCGGGCCGAATAACGTTGTGACTCGATACGTTTTATCTCTGCTTGCGCTTCTTTTTCAGCGCGAAGGTCGGCTTTATTGGAATCAGATAAGGAATTTTGTATTTTAACGATTTCATGTTTTTCTTTGGCTATTTCGGATTCTTTGTCATAAAGTTCATCAGTCAGTTTCAAAGCCTCTTTCAAAGCCTTTGAACGCTCTTTTTCAGGAATGCTCATATCGTAGGCCTTGTCCCGTAATTCGTTGATACGTGCTTCCATTTCGCTACGTTCGACAAGCAAATCATTCTCCTTATCAAACAACTTATTTCGACGTTCCTGCAAGGCGATGGATTGCCTTGTTTTTTCCTTGACGTCATCGGCCCAAGCCACGGCCTTTTTGCCGGCATCTTCAATTCCGGTTGCAAATTGTAGCTGCGCATTAGCCAGGTCTGCAAATCCTTCTTTTACATCCCCATGCAGTATTTTCCACACCCCTTCACCGGCTTTACCAACTGCCTTAAAACGGTTTATAACCTGTCCTTCGATGAAATCGACCAAATCGGAGAGGGCTTCTTTCGGGCTTGTAAACGCCTTATATAACCATTCACCAACCCTGTCAACAACATCCAGCAGGCTGTTCAAGACCTGCCCGAACGCGGCAGAGGCAACGGCCAAAGCGTCCTCACCTTCTTTTGTCCGATGGAACCAGGAAGAGACTGCAGCCAGTCCGGCAGCAAGGGCAGCAAGGACCATTCCAAGTGGCGTAGCGATAAAGGCAAGGGCTGCCTTTGTCATCTTCCCGATCGCCTGTGCGGTTTGTCCAACCGGACCGGGTACTGATTGTACGGCTTCACCGAAACTTTGCGTGCTGGATGTCGCTTTCTGATAAGAACTGTCCAGTTCGGATAATTCCTGCTTTAATTCCTTAATCTTAGCCAGCATCTCTTTCCCGGCCGCCGATTCGCGTTCTGCGGCAGACAACTTCCGATATGCTTCCTCGATTTTGGCGAGTGACTGTTGTTTGGATTCGATGGACGTTGCCGACTGGCGTTCCTGTTCTATGCTATCCTGTAGAACTTTTATGTTTTCCTGTATTCCATTGCGAAGATCAGCTTCCTGGATCGCTAATTTAGCCTTGGCCTCTGCATACTGCTGGGTTGTAACAGTTCCTCTTTCCAGCCCTTCATCCAGGGCCTTTTGTGTCGCATCTAACTGACGAAGAGAATTGATATCTTCCTGAATGGAGACTGCCAGTTGCTGGTTGCCTTTACTCATGGAAGCAAAAGCCTCATTACTGTCCGCGATCAGTCGCTGGTATGTACTGGTCGACTCATTTCGAAGTCCCTGAATACCAAGCTTCACCTTGTCAACTTCTTCCGGCAGGTTACCGCGAAATTCGAATGTTACATATATCGGTTCGTTATCCATGATTATTTTAGTCCTAAAAATTCCAATTCTTCATCTGCAGTCATCAGTCTCGTTTCCTCTTTTTTCTTCCGCATCCGTCCCTGGTCGGCCACCATTGCAAGGACAACACACCAAGGTATTTTATTCATCACTTCGTTGAAAGTGAATGCTCCGGAAGAAATCAGCGCATAAATACGTCCGAAAGGGCTATGGGGCGGATCATATTCCTCCTTTAACTCCCTTTCTCTTTCGTCTGGCTCATCGTCGGTGCCATCATATTCAGGGTTGACACCGACGTGATAATATTCATAAAAGCCTCAGGCGAGCTTAGCAATACGAGGATTTGTGTCAGCTCCGCCATTGTCTTCATGTCCATATAGCACCGGAGATACCAGGCAAGCGGGCGATTCAACAACCGTGAGGCCAAAGTACCCCGGAGCATACCGTAGGCGATGATGCGAGAAACGGCGACGGTACTGTTTCCGATACATGCCAGTGTTGTCCCCATGTCACCGGCCCGAAGTTCCTTCAGATCGAGGTCCAGACGGGTAAACAATCGTGCCATCCTGGCGAGGGTCTGCCCGGTAGGGAACGGGACGGGATACTTGATCGTCTTTTTACCCAGCACCCGGAATATCCAAGGTGCTGGGATATTGACTAACAACCGTGAGTCCGTAAGGGCATCGGCCGCGTGTGCTTCCACTTTGTTCATCACGCGCCGACTTTAGGTTCGCCAAGTTTGTAGATACTGTACGGGGCATCACTTGCGCCAATAGGTGCCAATATTTTTGCAGTGATCTCAATCTGTGCAATATCGTTGCTGGTCAAGTTCCACTGGAAACGGGCAGTCACAAGCGCACGCGGGATGTCGATTACGTTGTCGTTGCGTGTGATGATCCTGACGCTCTTTTCAATCTGCACCATATCGGAAGGGGCCTTGTATCTTTTTACCGAATATTTTTTCCCATCAACGGTCACGTCTTCAGCTTCACCTTCAGTTCCTCCGAATACGGCGATCAAGGCTTCATTGTCAAATTCTGCCAGATTCAATTTAACCTGTTTGATGCCGGGATCAGATGAGATCGATTCCATAGGAACCGCCGGTTCCTCTTCACAATAAATGTCTTGTACCGTGTCTGCTTCTGTCGTAAACGAGGCCGACCCCTTATAGGTACGTCCCAACTGAACCAGTTCTTCCGGCATTCCGCCGGCTTCCGGTACATCCCCGAAAAGGGCCTTCTTTAATCCAGTCGGACGTTCTTTTTTTGGTAATGCCATTTCTTATATGTTTTAATGATGATTATTACTATGATTATGATTATAATACCGGTTAAGCCGTGTTTAAGACGGTCCCAAAGAGAGTGTGTGACCGGTTCTTTGACAGTCTCTTGCTTCGACAGCTGATCCCGGATATGTACCTGACTTTCCTCTTCTGTATAGTTCAATTCCGGGACATTTTCTGTTTCTGCCATTACATGTAGGCTATCTTCTTTGAAACTGGCAGTTACACGTGTCTTACCGGATTTAGTTGTATATACAGCCCCTTTGGGTAAGTTACGGAGGCCGTCCATCGGGATTGTCAATTCGGCTATCGATGTCGGGATTGTCGCGAGGGTAACGCTGACCTTTCTGTTCCAATCGAGACTGTCTCGTAGGGACATGGAAGTATTTTCTTTTGTAGTCCTGCACGACAGGGCGAGCAGGGCAAACAACATAATGCTTGCATTCTTCCATGCGTGTGATAACAGCCAAGAATCTGGATACTTTTTCTTCCAAAAGGATAATTTTCTCATTTTGCTGTAATAATGTTTCATTGTTCGACTCGGCAATCTTTTGATATACGGCAACAGTATCGTGGGTTAGCTGCGCTTTCTTATACTTGCGCATCTGAACAAACATGATGATTCCCCAAATCCCGAAACCATTGTTTATCAGTTCCCGTAATATGTCAAAAAGTTGCTCCATCGTTATAAGTGATTAAGAAAAATACAAATCCGCTTCCGCCTTCCTGCGCCGGATCAACCCTGCTAAGACAGTCCCGTTCGATTTGTTCCAACGCGAAAATTCGTAGCGGATGTTCAGGTTCTGCGAATTAGCCTTCACGCATTTCAATAGCGTTGATTTTAAGAAATTTCCGCTACCGATATTGAACGTGAACGACACCAACGCATCGAACTGGTTCTGATTGACGCCGGGACATTCCCGGTTCACAGTGTCTTCAAACTTGCGCAAGTCTTCTGCCAGCAACTGCTCCGCTTTCTGTCCGTCAATTCGGTCACCACGCCGGACACCAGCGGTATGACCATAACCGATCGTCCAGATGCCGGCGGGGCAGCGGTAAGCCTCCAGGCGGAGGCTCTCGAATGACTTGATCAGGTTAATACCTGTCTGGCTCGTTCTCATGATCAGACAGCCTTAAACCAGTTTTTGCCATCGTAACCCAGGACCACGGTTTTACCCCCTTCGATCTCTACCGTTCCGATCGTGATCTTTTTATCCGTCGCCTTGTTGGTGATCGTCAGGCGGGCACCCAGGATAACGCCATCTCCGGTAATGGAGAAAGCAGCATCAGCTGCAGGCGTATTTTCCAATTTGGCAACAGGTTTTTCCATTGTCACAGTTGTTCCGGCCAATGTGGCTGTAACAGCCTCGCGACCGTCCAGCATAATCACGTCTTCGCCCCATGCGATATTCGTGTCGGCCTTCATCAGCATCTTGAAGAAGTACTTTTCGCCTGCGTTAGTCAGTTTGTCGATCTGGATCACATCCATGTCATCCACAAGGTTCACGCCTGCCCAAAGGTTCGTATCGTAATCCATGCCGCAGATAGTGGCAACGATCATGCCTTCCGGCCAGTTGGACATCGGAACAATACGGATACCCTTGTAGCGTTCCACATTCATGTCTGTATAGTTGGCACCCTTGTTAGGCTGCTGAGTCAGTTCTTCATCGTACTTATCGAAGTCGGTAATGCTCATCAAAATGCGCAGTCCAGGGTTGGAACGCATCACGGTAGGAATCTTATCCTTGACGGCCTTCAACTTTTTGATCATAGTCGTTTCGGCTGTAGTCACCGTTACGACATCCTTGTCAGAGAGCATACGGGTTACGATGCCGTTAAACAGATGGTCGTCGTCATCGCCGAACACTCCGTTTACGAAGTGGAAGCCGAGTTCGAACTTGACAGACTTCGCCAATTCACGCAGCAAAGCATTCTGTCCTTCTGCCGGAAGTTCTGCAAACACCAGGTTGCCCTTTGGTTGCCACTTGCGCCAAATGTTCTCGAATGTACGCGGATTGAAGGTGGTAAAGGCCATGAAGTCGACCGGTATCAGTTCGCGTTCGTCATAAGTAAAGTTACCTTTGCCGTCCGCGTCAACCGGCATTTCTTTACGCTTCTGCAACATCTTACCCGTACGCAGGCGGGGAATAGAATACTTTTTCGCTACTTCCGGCACGATATGGATCAAGCCTTTTTCGACCAGTTCGTTTCCGGTAGCGGCACGGGTAAGCAGCATTTCCAGTACTTCACCCGCATAATTGGTTCCTTGAATTACAATCATCTCTTATTACTTTTTTAAGTTGGTTTCAATTTCTTTCATTCGTTTGTCCCAGGGAGATTCACCTTCTGCCGGAGGCGTATAGAGGTCATCCAAAGCCCGGCGGGCAGGTCTCAGGCTTTCAAGGCTGCTTCGCCATTTTCAGGATCAGACTTTAACAGGTTCAGATACACTTCGCGCTGCGGCTCTTTGATGCGTCCGTCCTTGACGGCTGCGTCTACCAAGGCAGTACGGACAGCAGTAGCGGCAGCCTCTTCCTTGTCTTTGTACGCTTGCAGCTGGTTTTTCAACTCCGTGTTCTCAGTTGTCAATCCGGGCACTTTCCCGGCTTCCGTTTCCAGATGTCCGACATGGCGGAGCACCTCTTCGTCATTCGCCAGGTTGGTAAACGACGGCCGTTTTCTTAATTCGTCCAATAACATATTCTTTGGGTTTAATCTGTTTTGATAGATGTCGAAGACTTGCTGCGGGGTACTGTCTGCGGGAACCGGGTCAGTGTCATAAATACTGTCCACTAATCCCATCGCCAACGCTTCGTCCGCCGTAAACCAGTGTTCACTGCCATCAAAAAACAGTTGTTTGATTTCGTCTTTTGTCTTTTTGCAACGGTTTGCATAGATATCGGCAAGTGTCTCTTCCAGAGATTCAATTTCGTTAATACATTGCCTGATTTCGTCTTTGTTCCCGTAACATCCGCCGGATACGCTGTGCACCATCAAACGTGCATAGCGGCTCATGTGTACCGGCTTGCCACACGATGCAATTACACTCGCGATGCTGGCGGCAATCCCGTCTATATAGATGTTTACATCTGCCTTGCTAACCCGGAGGGCATTAAAGATCGCGATGCCGGAATAGACCTCGCCACCCATGCTGTTGACACGTATGTCTACCTTTTGATAGGCAGACTCTATCTCCATCAATTCACGGACAATGTCACCACTGCGGATGTCATCGTCGTAACTACCGATATTTCCGTACAGAAGTACGCACGCCGTACCGTCTTTTCCGGCTATCATATTGAAAAACTGCTTTGCCATTTTCGCGCTTGTTTTGATGCAAAAGTGAGAGGAAAAAAGCCGCCATGCAAATCGTAATTACATGATAAAACTTTGTATATCAATAATAAGAGTATAATCTTTTATCCTAAAACCCCGATTTGCCTGCCCCCGTTTTTACCGCCAATTTTGTCTTAAAAAGATCGCGATTATGGCAGATATAACGAATGCACAAAAGAAAGAAATAGCCGGTATTCTCTACCTGCAAGGGAACCTGACACAACAGGAAATAGCGGAAAAGGTGGGCGTTAGTCGTCGAACGGTAGGAACATGGGTCACCTCCGGGAAGTGGGAAGAGATGAAAGCCGGGTTCACGATGACCCGCGAGCAGCAAATCATGAACCTACAACGCCAAATAGCAGAGATCAACAATATCATCTCTGATCGGCCTGCGGGAGAACGGTTTGCCACGCCTGCCGAGGCGGCTACCATTGCCAAGTTGTCTGCCGCTATCGACAAGTTGGAAAAGGATGCCGGGCTGAAAGATCTGATCAGCTCCGCGACCCGTTTTCTGGTATGGCTTCGTGCCTTGGATGTGAATAAGGCCAAGGAATTTGGCGCATTGTGGGACCAGTTTATCCGTAGCACATTATGACAACAGAAGAAAGAGAAGCACTGCGCCGGTGGAGCTCGTTTTACGAAGACCTGATGGCCGACGTACCGATGGAGCACAAGAACCGCGGTGAACTGGAGAAACATAAAACCTGTCTGGAGGTACATCCGATTGAATGGATCAAATACTTTTTTCCGGAATATGCAAAAAGCGAATTTGCGCCATTTCAAGTAAAGGCAATCCTTCGCTGTATCAAACAGGACGAATGGTATGAGGTCCTTTCCTGGGCTCGAAGCCTGGCAAAAAGTACAATCGTGATGTTCATCGTCCTTTATCTGGTTTTAACCGGACGGAAACACAATGTAATAATGGTAAGTGCTACCCAGGGGGCGGCTGTCCGCCTGCTTGATCCCTATAAAAAGGAATTAGAGAGCAACCCCCGTATCCGTGCCTATTACGGTGAACAGCTCGGCGGCAATAAATGGACGGAGGACGAATTTATAACGGGCAAAGACGCTTCTTTCCGTGCCATAGGCTACGGGAACGCACCACGTGGATCACGTAACAAATCTTTTCGTCCAGACGTGCTGCTGGTGGACGACTTCGATACCGATGACGCCTGCCGGAACCCGGATCGCGTCAACGACATGTGGAACTTCTGGGAGAAGGCTGTTTACGGAACCCGCGATCCTGCGGTACCGATGCTGGTTATCTTTTGCGGTAATATCATCGCAAAAGACTGTTGTGTGGTTCGGGCTGGAGCCATCGCCAACCATTGGGATGTTGTCAATATCCGGGATAAAGATGGTTACAGCACATGGCCCCAAAAAAACACAGAAGAGGACATCGACAATACACTGAGTAAGATCAGCGCCTCTGCTCAGCAAACCGAATACTACAACAACCCCGTCAGCGAAGGCGAAGTGTTCAAGGAGTTGCATTGGGGCAAAATCCCGCCTTTCAGCAAATTCAAGTTCGTTGTCGCATACGGTGATCCGGCTCCGGGTGAAAACAAATCGAAGAAAAGTTCCACAAAGGCCGTTTGGCTGGTGGGGGAACTGGATGGCACGTATTACGTTTTCAAAGGCTTCCTGAACCGTGGCCTGAACGCTGAGTTTATCGACTGGTATTTCCTCCTGAACGACTACGTGAAAGGGAAGACAACCGTCTACAACTATATAGAGAACAACTCCCTTCAGGACCCATTCTTCCGGCAAGTGTTCCGTCCGCTCCTGGCTGATAAATGCCGGGAACATGATGCCCGCGTTTCCATCTTCCCGGACGAAGAAAAGAAGACAGACAAGGCGACCCGTATCGAGGCGAACCTGGAACCGATCAACCGGGAAGGAAAACTGATCTTTAACATTGCCGAGAAGGACAATCCAGACATGCAGCGTCTTGCCGACCAATTCCTGCTGTTTACTCTCTCGCTCAAATTCCCCGCCGACGGTCCCGACTGTATCGAAGGGGCAAAACGTATCATTGATAATAAAATGCGGCGGATGGCGCCACCGGTCATGGTCCCGGTCAAAGCTTTTCGCTTTAAAAACAAGTATAGATTATGACACACTTTATTGATCCGTCAGACTATGACGCAACTGTGCATAAGGAAATAATCGACGCGCTGACCCGTGGCGACGACGCGATCCTCGACATCTGCGAAGATCGGGCTATCGAGGAGATGAAATCCTACCTGTCTGCCCGTTACGACGCGGAAGCCATATTCAATGCCCGCGGAAGCGAACGGCATCCGCTTGTCCTGATGATGTGTCTCGACATTGCGACCTATCATATCTACAGCGCCGGCAATCCGCAAAAAATGCAGAATGGCATCCGTAAGGACCGGTATGAACGGGCGGTCGATTGGTTGAAAGGCGTACAACGCGGAAATATCAGTATCAACGGCATCCCGCTATTAGAGGAAAAAGAGCGGTCCAAAGAGTTCCTGTACCGGAGTAACCCGAAACGTACCAACCACTTTTGACTGCGATTTAAACAATATATAAAACGATTTTAAATTCAGATGAAATGAGCCGAAAAAGCAAGAAACAAATTACATCCGGAGGCCTCTTCAACCAACCCCAAGGAGGAAATACGATATTACTGACACAGGCCACCCGCTGGAACCGGGATATCAGCCATTATATGCGGGCCGTAAACGAGGCAGAACGGATAGACTTTCCGAACCGTGTCAAGCTATATGATCTATACGACACGGCATTGCTGGATACACATTTGTCAAGTGTATTGGAAAAGCGTAAGTCTGCGGTATTGGCTTCCCAAATCGAGTTTACCCGAAACGGGAAACCGGACGAACGGATCGGCGAAATGCTTTCATCCCCCTGGTTTCTCGATTTCCTTAACGACCTGCTGGACACTATTTGGTGGGGTTGCAGTCTTTTCCAGTTCAAACCGGATAAGGACGGTTGGTTAACTTACGATCTGGTACCCCGTAAGCACGTGGAACCTGTGCGCCGGCTGATCATGCGGATGCAAACCGATATACACGGCACATCCTGGGATGAGTACAGTGATATGTTGTTTGTCGGCAAACCGCGTAATATAGGCGAGTTGATCAAGGATATCCCTTGGGTTCTGTACAAGCGGGGCGACGTGGCAGACTGGTCGCAGTTTGCCGAACTCTTCGGGCAACCAATCCGCGAATATACCTATAATGTGGGGGACGACGAAGCCCGTTACAACCTGGTCAACGACATCTTTGGAGGCGGGGCTACTGCCGTGTTCCTGCATCCGGAAGGCAGCAATCTTACGCTACATGAAGCATCCAATAAGACAGGGTCCAGCGATCTGTATAAAGGCTTGGCCTCGTTCTGCAATTCGGAGATAAGCAAACACGTGCTTGGTAATACCCTAACGACCGAAGCTGGAGAAAAAGGCACACAGGCATTGGGGACGGTGCAAAAGAAATCAGAAGACCGCTTGCTGGAAAAAGACAAACTTTTTATCTTGAATGTCCTGAATTACCAGATGACCGACCTGTTTGAGTCGTTCGGCATAAAAGTTCGCGGTGGAAAATTTGCGTTCGTTTCGCCCAAAAATACTGATCCGGCAGGACGCATTGATATCATTGTCAAACTTAACAGCCTGGGGCTGCCAATAGACCATGATCAGTTGTATGAAGAATTTGGACTCAACAAACCGAAAGACTATGACCTGCAGATGGCTGAAAAGAAGAAACCCGACATAGACCCTGTGCCGGTCGATGATCCACCGGCTTTGCCGGATGGAAAGAATCCGATCGGGCCAGGAAAGAAGAAAGACAAACCGTCGTTTGCCAACCTGTTGACCCGTTTTTTCGGGGAAGCCCCCGAAGGGAACCAGGGGGCTTTAGACTGGTAACGAACCGGCTGTATTACGAACGCGACGAACCTGTCTTCCGGAACGCCGTAGAGGAGGGCTTCTCTTTTAGCAACGAAGTTTTGCAGGAAACGATCCGCCGCATCTATCAGAAAGAGTTTGACACAGCAACAGGAATAGAGATCGGAGCCTGGAAGGAGTTTTGGAATTGCTTTAATCAAGCAACCGATCAAGGGTTTGGGGTTCGATCCTATAATGATAAGGATTATGGATTCTATCAGGAACTCCGCTATAACAATGCCGTCTTTGCCGCCTTTCGAACACACCGCTTTCAGAACGATATAGCCCGGCAACTAATCGATGCTGACGGTGAGTTGAAATCCTTTGATCAGTTCGCACATGACGTACATACCCTGGTCGCCCCGACACATCTGAAAAGTTGGCTACAGACGGAATACAGTACAGCTGTCATACGTGCACATCGCGCGGCAGACTGGCAGCGTTTTGAACAAGATAAAGATATATTGCCTAATCTTGAATGGATACGTAGTACCAGTATTAATCCGGGGAAAGATCATAAATTATTCTGGGGAACTATACGTCCGATAAATGACCCGTTTTGGAATGAACATTATCCGGGAGACCGCTGGAATTGTAAGTGTGGATTAGAGGCAACAGACAAACCTGTAACAGAAAAAAGTGACATCCCCAAAGGTACGCCTGAAGATCAACCGTGTCCGGGACTGGATAATAATCCCGGAAAGGACGCTTGTCTCTTTAATGAAACACATCCATATATTCAAAATGCTTACAAAGGAGCAAAAGAGGCGGTTCGTCAGTTCATTGACGAACAACTGTCCAAACCTGAAATCATGCGATACAAAGTTGCAAAAACGTATAAGAATGGCGGAGAACTGCTAATTCATCAGGGTGTAGATAAAAAGAAACCGGATTACAAAGATATTTATACGATAGGGAATCTTTTTGCAAAGGAGGGTCAGGAAGTAAAAATAACACCTCCGGTCCATTTTAAGTCGGAAGCCTATAAAGAAATATATGGTTCCCTGATCGGGACAAAGTATGATCGGAAATGTCCGGACTTGCAGGTTGGGGACAAGTTCTATGAATATGAGGGGTTTGTCAAACCGTTCAAGAAAGAGAAGATCGGTCGCATGATCGGGCATGGCGCAAAGCAATCGCCTAATATAATCATCAATAACACAAAAGGCTGTTCTGACCGGTATATCCGAAGAAATATCGAAGGAAGGATACGGGATAAGAAATTTGATTATCCGATAGAGGAAGTTTGGATTTATGAGAAAGGAAAGATACGATTGTTCTATAAAAAACAGTAGGGAGCAATGCTCCCCCTGCAGGCGAACGTGCCGTAGCACATCTAAGAAGCCTTTCAGCTTCCTGATGCAAATATAAACAAAATCCGCGTGATATGCGCGAACCGCGTCTAAAAATTACGAATATGGCAACTTTTAACACATTGATTAATAATCTCGAACGAAAGAAGAAAGAACTGGAGCGACTTCGGAATGAAGTTCTACCCGTAAAAGTCGGAAATGCAGCTGTCAGGCATTTTAAAAAGAACTTCCGCGAAGGCGGCTGGAATGATAACGGTTTGACAAAATGGAAAACAACCCGCCGCCAGGAATCCGGAGGTTCAAGTGCAGCAAGCCAGTTTGGACCTTTATTAAGCAGTCAAAATCATTTGATGGATAGCATTATTGCAACGCCAGGCCCAGGAAAGGTTATTATATCCAATAATGTAAAATATGCTCCATATCACAACAATGGGGCTGATATCACCGTGACTCCTCGTATGAAGGGATTTGCCTGGCGAAAGTTTTTTGAGGCTGCAAAGATAAAGAAGGGTGACACCTCCGATATAAGAAAACAAAAGGAAGCAAGTATGAAAGCGGAAGATCGCATGTGGAAGGGGTTAGCCCTGACAAAAAAGAACCGACTCCATATTCCACAGCGCCAGTTCATGGGAAAACCCAAAGAACTGACTGACAAAGTACAGGAAATTGTAGAAACAGAATTAAATAAAATCCTAAATTCATAAGCAAAATGGAACATCTATTCAACATCATCCAGACGGCCATTGCCGAAGGTATGCCAGGCCTGACTTTGGTAGACGAAGATTACGGACAACTTCAAACTAATGAAGAAACCTATCCCGTCACCTTCCCATGTGTCCTGATCGGCGTGCAAGGGATCGATTGGCAAACGATCACAGATGACTATCAGCGTGGAACCGCTACTATTGTGACTAAGCTGTGTATCGACTGTTATGACGATACGCATTACACCAGCGGAACCGCCGACAAGGTTTCTGAACGAATCGGGCAATTCAAACAGCTACACGACATCGTCCGCCTCCTGGAGTCGGACAACGCTACACCGCTTGAACGGACATCTTCCCGCTGGTATTCCCTACCGGGAGCGATCAAGGTGTACGAAAGTACTTATGAGTGTATGATCGATGAAGAGCCGGCCTAAATGGTTACTCGCCGGGGAACAGAGTGAGCTGCCTGGCCGTAATGCGCGGCATCTTTACTTTAGGAACCGGCTTGACCGCAATATCCGTCAGTTTATCACAATTTTTTCGGATGATGGCCATAATACGGGCTTCGGACAGGAAGAACTCTTCTTGGGACAGAATTGCCAATGCATCATCAAAACGACGACGCTGTATTTCTGTCCAATAGTAATAGCGACGGATCAGTTTTTCATCCCGTAGTGAGATAAGATTTTTACTTCTTCCTTTTGGCATAGATAACCGTAATCTTTTGTACATACAAAAATAGTATATATATTCTATATTGATGTATAAATATACATGTTTTATACAGAAAAGCCCGGAAAATAAAACCGGGCTTCAAATTCTAATGGAAAAACATATTACCAGCCAACACTGCTGCATTCTCTTCTTTCGTTAGACCGATATAGTGCATAAATGCCGCTTCCGTTTTATGACCTGTAATTTTCATAATACGCAAAGCAGGAATCCCAGCCAAAAACATATTTGTTGCAGCACTTCGACGTCCGGAATGAGAACCTATGCGTGTCCATTTCTCAACCATTAAAGAAACGCGTTCCAATCCGATTGTCCGTTCATATGGGACCGACTGATTAATACCTGCCTTCCGGCATACATTTTTAATAACCTTATTAAATTGTTGAATACAGGGACACTTCGGTAGGTTATAATTGTATTTACGAAGAATCTCACGCACAAACTTCGATTGTGGGATAATAACGAGTGTTCCGGTTTTCTGTGTCTTAATCTGAATAACGTTGTCAATAAAATTTTTTTCTGTCAACCGTGAGAAATCAGAGAAACGCAGGGCCGTCATACAGGCTACAACAAATAAATCACGTACAACGATCTCCGATTTTGTCAGCTTATCAAAGACATAGAGGCGTGTGATCTCATCACGATCAAGGGTCACAACATCATGTTCGTCCTCTTTTACGCTGATATCCGAGTATGTATAATCAATATCATGTCCGCTATAGGATGCCATTTTTATCAATGTCTTGATTCTTACTAAATGATTACAGACCGTTGAACTCATCAGCTTAGCTGTAGCTTGTAAGTAGTAAACGAAATTATCCATCATTTCCATTCCGAGTTGATAAGTAAAAGGAGAGAGATTGTTCAATTTACAAAACTTGATGAAATGCCGAAGCGCATCCCGATAGGCTTTTTTAGCCTTTTCTGTTTTGTGACATTTAGAGAGGTATTCTGTCGCAAAATCGCAGAAAAGAATACCTTTGGAATTCTGGTTAACAGACAACCGATTTGTGTAGGACGGATATCGGTTTGTTGCAAGGTTAAAAATTTGTGCACTCATAGTTGTAATTGTTTTAAGATTAAGTCCTACCTTTGTAGAACACAGGTTAAATACTACTTATACGGCGTTCAAATACCGTGTGAGAGTTTACAGAAGCCGTCCGGGTTGCAGCCAGGCGGCTTCGCTGTTCTTTCAAATGGTTCACTATTTTCGTGATATGAATCAAAAAGTGCCTGAACTTAGAAACCGCCCAGGCACAAAAAAGGCGGTATATATTGAATTTACCGCCTTTTAGTTGAATATATTATCTATTTCGTCTTCTTTTTACATCATATTCCCTCAATACTCTATATATAGTCTGAGAAGACTTAACACCCGTCAATCTACATATAGCATCTATGGGTTTCCCTTCTTCATAGAAAGATATAATTGCATTTTCAACATCTTTTACAACTCTTTTCTTGTCGCGGAAAGGAATATTATTTCTTCTAAGCACAGCCATTACTGTGGCTTGGGAGACATTATAATCATTAGCGATTATCCTGATTTTTTCATTTTGCAGATAATCTTTACAAATATCCTGCTCAGTTTCTTTTTGTATCATATCATAGGATTAGCTCATGATTGGGAACTCTTACCTTCAAGTTGTTTATTGTTTAACTCTTCTTCTCTCACAAGTTTAATCTTAAGATAATCCAGCATCGCCTCTAACTTTTCCTGCCCCATCGCTCTTTTTCCATTCAAAAATAACGACATCGAGCTTTTTGTTACTCCGATGTATTCCGCAAGATCTTTTGACTTAATCTTGCGGAAATCCATAGCATCTTTTATCGATTCGCGTATCATTCTATTGTTTCCTCATAAATCACTTCACAAGTCTCATTGCATACCACAGATACACTTCCACCCTTGTAATCACCAAAATAGGTGGATTTATTGTTTCTGTTGAATTCGATCCAATTCATACAGTAGTCAATAGTTTCTTTAAAGCCCTTACTATTAGAATCGTTATCATCATTAAATACCACATCGTAAGTTTTCATAATGCTTATTTTTTTTAATTGTTATTACTTTGTTTCTATGATGCAAATATACAATATGTTTTCGTAATAGCAAACTTTTAGACGATAAAGTTTACATAATAGCAAACTTTTAACATTTTAGCGGTAAATCCAATACGTCAAAGATCGTTCGATTACCTATACATCGAGAGGTTCACTTATTGTTAGATGTTAATTAAATACTCTGTCCATTGTTCGGCCATTGCAGTAGCAATGCCATCGTAGGTTCTACTTCTTATGTGAGCAGTTAAAGGATCATTAAAGGCAAGC
>NZ_QUDI01000061.1:0-21319 GCF_003477465.1 Parabacteroides sp. AF48-14 | reverse complement strand
GGTTGTGACCGGCATGGAGCAAGATGATATCTGCCGGATAAAGCCGGTAGATACTGTCGATCTTCGACTCTAAAAACTCCACATTCTTGCCGCTGAAACCACAATGACTAAGCGTCCCGATCCGGCATTTACTTTCACGGGGACCGATAAAATCAAACTGATACCCGGCTGTAAACAATTTCTCCCAAAGCGGAAACAAATAGCAAGTAAAGTAATCTGATCCTTCCGTAATGGAATCACCTAATCCCATTATGGTAAACCGTTCCTGCTTCTTTTCTTGTCCGGCAAGCGTAACCGAATAAGAGAATAAAGAAAAGAATAACAGATATAAATAAAGAGCTTTATGTTTCATGATTTTTAGACTTGCAATATTTTATGGGCATATATTAAAAGGGGGTGTCAAAATGTACTTGTCTTCGCATCAAGCGCAGGAACAAGGCAGTTTTGACACACCCACACTTTTCCATTTATTGAACAACCGGTTTGTCTTTCAATATACCACCTTCGTTATAACGCTGGTTGTTCGGCAGTCCTTCCTTATTCACACCTTTCTTCATCAACGTCTTCAAAGCATCCAGATGCAAGCGGTAAACACCACGGGGTGTCACACCATATTTCTTGCACAATGAAGCAGCCATACCTACCACCTCTCCCATCATCCCCGTCGTACGCATCACACGGACTGTTCCCAATGCCACGTGGGTCACGCTTATATTACGGCCGGCCATAAACAGATTGTCCACATTACGCGAATACAGACAACGATACGGAACCGCATACGGATGGATCAGGATATGCTTCGTCACCGCTTTGAACTCATTGCCCGGAAAATGTTCACTGTTTTTCGGGTCCTGCCAATGCAAATCGATACTCCAAGTTGTAGCAAAAGAGGCATCTTCATGAGAGACATTTTTCGTGATGTCGTCTTCCTTTAAGATATAATCCCCCATCAGACGACGCGATTCACGCTTGCCGGCAACATAAGCCACCCAGCCCAATTTCCGGTTCTTATAGGGATCGTTTTCCTTCATACGATTTTTCAGGTAACTCCAGTTTGAATAGACAACAAGCATTCCATAATCACGGATGCGTTCGAAGTCCTTGATCTGGTCGAAGTTCATGCCTGTCTCCCAGGTCCATTCTCCCATCATCACCTTTTCGCAATTCTTGTCGTTGAACTCCACTCCATAGTTGAACTCAGGAAAAGGGCTCGATTTCTTGTTATCCACAGAATACCACTGGACAGAAGAACCCATCGTCAACTTATCGGCTTTCTCCGGAGCGATGCTCTCACCATACTCGTCACGACCTTCACGCCCCATACGGTAGTCGGCACCCGCCAAGTAACCGATTGTCCCGTCTCCCGTACAATCGGAGAAGAGAGGAGCCTCGAACCTTAACTCTTTACCGCTTTCGATGTGTTTGACAACAACCGATGTGATCTTATCTCCCTCCTTTGTCACTCCTATTGCACGATAGTTCAGGAAAAGAGACACATTCTTTTCACCTGCCAGCCAATCCATTTTCTTCTGGTCTTCATAATATTCGGCTGGTTGTGCGTTTCCACCCTTTTCCGGACCGAACTCTTTCTGTAAACCGCCAAGTTCCTTATAAGTTCCTTCTTCGATACGACCTCCTAAATGAACACGTATCTCCGAACTGTTATTTCCACCGACTACAGGACGATCATTGATCAAAGCCACCTTACACCCCAGACGGCCGGCCGATACTGCCGCACTCATCCCTGCTATACCGGCACCCACAACTACCAAATCATACTTGCCGGCAACCGGTGCTTCATCCGGTAACCCCAATGCTTTACGACGAAATGCTTCCAACTCCTTGATATCCGACGGAGGTATCTTGTCGGCTTCCATAGTAAAGTAGATCGCATCGCAACGGCCGTCAAATCCTGTCAAATCGTGTAGCTTGATCACGGTTTTCAGATTCTTAACAGACACCTTTCCGGCTATCTGCCACATCCAGGCAGAACCCTCCGCTCCCAATGGAGAAGTCATCTTCTTCCCTCCGACAGACAAACTGAATTTCCCGGGACCTTCCCCTTTTTTCCAGGGAGAGGTCCAGTTATAGGTACGAACATAGACGTAATATTCGCCTTTTGCAGGAAAAGTCACTTCCGTATAGGCATCATCCACTGGCACACCCATTCCGTGTGCCAAAAGGTAAGGCGATCCCATCAGATCCATAAACTGCTGGTCAACCACCCAGCCTCCTTTATTGCTGAAACTCTCGGCTTCAACAAACAGGTCTGCAGCCCGGATATGACCTAAGCTGATCAGTAACAATAAAGTAAAAATTACACGAGTTTTCATGATATTAATATTTAAAACTTAACAATATAAATTTCATTTCTCTTCTTTAATATTTTCCAGATGAACGCATATAGAACCTATACTATAAAATTAATTGCCCTTCTTCTTTCAATCTTTTTCTTAAATAAGAAGTATCAATCGCGTGCACATCATTTTTAGCTTGTTTAATTGCATGCATAGCAGCCATACCAGCAGCCTCCCCAGTTACCAAGCAACATGGCATTACTCGGGTACTCCCAAAAGCCTCTTCGTCTGTCGAGATACAGCGACCTGCCGTCAATAGGTTTTTAATCCCTTTAGGGGTCAGACAACGATAAGGAATGCCATGCGATTCTCCTTTTTTATAGTGTTCCGGAATATGCTTGCCGCTATGAATATCTATATAATAACAATTACGCCCTATCTCATCCTCAAAAGATTTCCGCTCTCTCCAATCTTCCGCTGTAAAAACATAATCACCCTCAATCCGACGACTGTCTCTTACTCCGAGCAAAGATGCTGTTCTCACAATAAAGGCATTTGAAAATGTAGAAGGTCTGACAGCCTTCATCGCTTCCAAATATTGAACAGCCTTCTCTCGTCCAGTTATCATTGCCTGAGATATTGCCCAAGGATCTGTTGTATCAACATCCATATGACCTGCATTACATTGAAGGACATCCGGACCTATCAAATTATTACAAAAATGAGTATCAACCAATGGATATTTACCAGAACGGACTGCGACATAAAGAGGTGTCTTTTCATTCTTCCATTCATATAATGTCGGACCATTCATATAATCATAAGAGTCTATATTTGCAAAAGAAAAACATAAACTCGATTTTTGAACAGCACCTTCATCCCCATACCCGCGTTTAAAAGAGGCACCAGCCCAAACAGCCAAATCGCCATCGCCTGTTGCATCAATATAAACTTTACTCTTAAAAGCCACAAGTCCTGCTTTATTCGATACAATAATAGCATCAATTGTATCTTTTGAAATCATTTCAACAGTAGCCAAACGAGAAAAAAACAAAACTTTAACCCCTGCCTTCGTTACCATCCGGTCATAAATAGACATCAAATATTCAGGATTAATACTTACCCAATCCAATTTATTCTCAGGTTCGTGAGGAACCCCTTTTTTGGAAGCTCTAAATATTTTCTCTGCCAAACCTCTATATATAATTTTCTCTCCATCAGAAAACGGGCACCAAGCAGGAACCATTCCTGAAGTTCCCATCCCCCCCAATTGTCCCATAGCCTCTATCAATAAGGTCTTAGCACCTTCCCGGGCTGCAGAAATTGCAGCAGTACACCCGGCAGGTCCTCCACCTACAACAATCACATCCCATCGATCATCTACCTTTATCTTTGAATGTTTAAAGGTCAAACTCTTTTCCTGAGAGTTCTGTGATGTTGAATTTACAAAGTTTGGCATCGCTGCAGTCATAGCCATCACACTTGCTTTTTTTACAAAATTTCTTCTATTTACCATCACACAGTCTTTTAATAATATCATATTCAGTATAAACAAATCGCATATTTCATCCTTGCTATATTAAAAACTCCATTGATCCTTCCATTCGACAATCAATTTTCCATTTTCAATTCGCAAAGGAAGCCAAACATAAAGTCCATCGCTGGCTCGTTCAGGATTCCAAATATCAAACATTGCGATATAAAAACCCGGACGTTGTTTCACGGGTAAGATAAATGAAATTTGGGCTCCAAATGTTTTTTCAGCACCTAATTGGTTATAAGTATTCACTCCAATACATGGGTTTCCTAAATCTTTATATCCTTTCCACAGATTTTGAGTAGAAAAAGAACGAGCCGCATTCGGAGCCCAGCCAGAAGACCCTGATCCTATCATATAATAAATACCATCTTTTCTGACCATAGCCGGAGCTTCCGTATGCAACGGTATATCCGAAAGAACTTTATATGTTCCTTCGGGATATAAACAATCATCTTGCAAACGTCCTATACAGAATGCCTTATCCGGTTTACGGACTGTTAAATGATAGACGTTGCCATCCTCATCCTGGAACATACAAAAGTCTCCCGATCCTTTAGACGAACCAGCCCCTAAAAACTTATGGCTATATTGAAACGGACCAGAAGGATTTGTACCCGTAGCAACACCTACATATCCGGTATCATAGCCTCTGCCAGGCAAGTATAACTTAAAATACATCACATACAATTTCGTCCGTTTATTATATATCACTTTGGGACGCTCTAAAATACACCCTAAAGCAATATCGCTTTGAGGATTCTGATAATCAACAGACAGTATAATCCCTTCATCCTGCCAATTATATAGATCGGTAGATGAATAACAATGAACACCTCCATCTGCACCTTCTCTTTCCGATTTTCCTAACAATTTATGCTCTCCATACCAATAATAAGTTCCATCTACATAAATGATTCCCCCACCATGGGCATTAATAGGATTACCATTCAAGTCTGTCCAAATTTGTCCGGGACAAAAATACTTTCTTCCATCTAAAGGAGAATTCATTTGTTGCCCTATCAAAGTAGACGGGCATAAAACCAATAAAAAGAATAGACGTAACAGCATATCTATTTATATTTAGCATGAAACAACTCAAAATCATCAAACAGCCCATAATCTGTAAGGATATATCCATCCGCATGATCATTCCCATTATGCTTTTGCCAATCCCAAGGAGGAGTTGAGCCATTACTCCTACTATGGTGAGGACCTAAAAAGTTATCCATTCCTCCAATTACTCTCACTTCTATTCGATTTTTACCGGATTTTATAAAATCTGTAATGTCCAAATTATAGGGATCAGTAAAAACAAGGCCGGCTTTCTGCCCATTCACCCAAATTTGCACAAGACTCCCCTTCCATTTAGGAACAGAAATATAATAACAATCCTGCTTCATATCAATGTGATAAGATTTTGAATAACACATCTCCCATGGATAAAAAGGAGCTCCCCTATCTTTTGTCGATCCCAAAAGATAGTTATTCTGTCTACCACTTATCACCCATTTATTATTATTTGTAACCACGGCAAAATCACCTAAAATATAGATCGGTTCTATCTCTGCTTCGACATTAAATTTATCAATTGACATCTCAACTTTATTTATTCCGGTATGCAAATAAGTACCTATCGAAAATAAAGTAAAATCTTTATCCAAATATTGTACTCCTTTCGTATCAAGAAGATGTCCATTTATTGAAATGTCATACATTGAGGCACGTTCGCACAACATTTTTAACGATGAAAAATCAGTTAAGTCATTCAATATTTCAAATGAATAAATCACACTGAAACCAGGAACTTTCGACATATCCCGATTTATAATATCTTGCTTAAACTGAACCGCTCTAAACCAAGGATTTCCATCTTTGAATCCAGCCTTTCTAAAAACATCAAAATTAGCATCCAAAAAATATTGATTATCCCAGATACTATCATTCCGTATCAAATCCAAATAATCAATAATCAATGCATTATCCCGCAACCTCTTAACTTCTGTTTGATTTTCACTTTCAATCACTTTGCGCTCTACAAATGCATTTCTCTTTCTGCCCTCTTTTACCTCTTGGTGGCTTATATAGAGTATTAAACTTCCTGCTGGTTCCAAAGATCCTGAAAAAGAAAGAAGATTTCCTTGTTTCTTATATGGGAAAGTATAAAGTTCTCCAGAAAATGCATCCAGATCAATAATAGATTGTCCTTTCATTTCTATAGAAAAGGAGGCCGCTTCCGATAAAGAGGAATTAGTCAATAATAATAATTCTCCATCTTGATATTCTCTCCGGTGATGATACAAATTTCCTCCGATTTGCGAAGTAAACAAAATAGAGGGTGATCCCAATTGTGCTTGTAATTGCTTTTCCGATAGACTTTCAGCACGAATAACCCGCTTATCCTTAAACAGTTCTATAACTTCTTCTGATCTTACTCCATCCACATAGATTGGAATGGAGTAAGATACAAGTCTCCCCCCTTGTTGCACAAATTTTTGCAACAATGCAAAACAAGAACTATCTATATTTTCAACATATTCAGGAATAACAACCGTAGAATACGCACATTGACCGACAAGGAAATTATTCGCATCCACTTTGCCATTTTGTGCAATAATATGTTCACAACCAAGATCATATTCAATCTGCTTTTTTGATAGCTCTGTCACTAAATGTTGAAAAGCATCTCCAATCTTCCTTGCAGTATTGTTTCCGTCATTTCCTATATGTTGAGCATACATCCAGGTAGTAGTAGTAGGCTCAAGAACAAGCACATTATTCTTTTGCTGTCCCAAAGTCATAACATACGACATTCTTACCAGATATTCATTCATTTCTCCATAATCATTCCACCAAGAAGCCATCGAAGAAAACATTGGAGGCCAGTCATATTTGCGAACGCCCAAAAAACTCATATGGGAAAGATGTTGGTTTATGAAATTCACACCCATTACATTCAACCAATCGCTATGCCGTTTAAAGTCTTTGAAGTTCATGTTCCATCCTCCACCTCCATACGCCTCACATAGCAATCGCTCTCGTCCCAACTGATTTGCAACACTCTTCGCTTCCTTTACCACACGTATATTTCCAAACATAGCAGATGTCTTTTGCTCATCGAAAGTATTTGACAACATATCAATACCCGGCATTTGTTGCCAAGCATTCATTGCCATATTATCCGGTACCTGTTCTATACCAGGCCATGTTTGTTCCCAATAATGTCCTGTCCAAATCAAATTATGTTCCTCACAGTATTCATACCAAGGCTTTGCCCAACGCTCTACAAAAAGATCCAGTAGTAGCTTGGAATAATCATACCGAATCTTTTTCCAATCCCCGACTGCCAAATGTAAGGATGGCAAATGCTCTTTCAAATCATACCCATACTTTTTGCTGAAAACTTCAAATAAATCAGGTGTCCAACGAAAACCGCCGGAAGAACGAATATTAATTTCATCAGAGAAAATACCTTTAACGCTTTTTCCAAACTTCGATAAAAAATTCTTCTCATAGCCCGACATCGTTATTTCAATAAACTTGTCCGTTACTCCCGATAATAATAAATCAGTATAACAGAAACCTGCATACCAGGCCCTTGAGGGTTGTGTATTATCTGGATAATAGGTTTTCTTATATAGATAATAATTTCCCTTTTTATTTAAATAATTGGAGACTACAGTAGTAATATCCAGATATCTCCCATTTTCTTTCAGCAAAATTACAAAATATTGACCATAATCATCAGGAAGCATAGTCGTCTGTATCGGAAGTAATCCCTGTCCCTGAGTATATGACTCAGGCATCTGGTTAGGAAGCAAGCCACCGGCAAACCCACTGGGATAAGCATTCTCATCATATAACCAGATATCCAAACCTAACTTTTCAGCTTGTTGAACTGCATAATTGTATAATTCAAACCATTCATCAGAAAGATACTCAGTAATCATGCCATAGCGAGGATGGACAAACACACCACCAAATCCCTTGTCTTTGAAATCAACCAGCATCCGATCTATTTCAGGCTTTGTCACCTTATAATTCCAAACCCAGAATGGGGCAGTACGATACTTATTAGGCACATGTTTAAAATGGCTTTTCAAATTATCAAATGCACTTTGGGCATCCGCACAAACAAAACACCCCCAAATAAAACAGATAAATAGTAAACTGATTTTTTGTTTCATATTCCCTCCTGTTCTCGCACAAATTGTATAACAGCTCCCCCATTTTGCCTCATCTCGATTATCCATTCTTCTCCAGAGGCAACTTCTTTTTCATTTTTTATCACATTCCTGGCATCCTGCATATCATCCATGATACTGTAGCTTTTCCAAGTTCCTCTTCCTAAGAAACCAGCATTTACCTTTACTGCATTAGAAGTCCCTCCATTTAAAGCAATCCAATACCAATCATCACCCTTACGGCGTGCCAGTATAGCCATTGAAGAAATCGAACTTTCTGGTAATACAATTGTTTCATCCCATACCGACGGCATTGCTTTTAATAATGGGAGCATAGGTGTAATCTTTTCATTCATTAAGAGTGTATCCGGATGCTCCGCAACTACTAACAAAGGAGAAGTAAAAGCAAACCCTGTTGCCAATTGATGAGCCCAAGATGTTTCTCCCGGATTAGAAAATCCAATTGGTGTATAATCTGCATTATTTAATATACAACGAGTGAAGACCAATGCAACATTATGATTTCCTGTTAAGTGTTCGTTCATCCGGTTCAACTCCAAACCTCTAATACCCTCCCTTGTTATTTCATTTGGATAAGTACGATATTCTCCCGAGGTTGCTGGCAACCGTGAAAATCGACCATTAACTGACGCTTTGCACTAAACTGCAAGGCTTTTACATCAAAATCAATCAACGATTTACTTTCTCCATTCATAAAATCAATTTTAATACCGGATGCTCCAGCAGACTTCACACTATCCAAAAATAAAGACATTATCCGATAATCATCAGCCGGAATATTCAATTGATCAGAATGTTTCCATACAAATACACCAACATTACGTTCATGAGCATATTCACATATATGTTTTAAATCAGTCCATTTATCCTTCCACTTTTCCCAACCTTCATCCAATAATGTATACTCATATCCTAACTTCTGCGCACAATCTATCATGTGTTTTTCCAAATCCATCGTCATATACCCTTCACTATTTGACCACCAGCTCCAAACAGATCTTCCTGGCTTAATCCAACTTGAATCCTCAAATAATTCACTGTCTGGAGCCGGGTTCAAATTAGTAATCAAATCACTATTCACCAACTCATTCAAATTATCTGCTAAAAGAACGACACGCCAAGGAGTCACTCCATCTCCTTGTATAAAAAAGCCATCTTCTCCTTCTGTAAAATTCACCTCAAGAGATGCATCCGATTTTGCATTTAGCCTCATTCCACTATAATCGTAAAGTGCTGCTTCTGTTATCGCCATATATTTTTTTTCCGGAAGTTCATAAACCAACACAGGCCCCTGTACCGGACCAGTCGGAGAAACACTATATAGACTATCCGACATTGTAGACATCCAATTACCCGCATAGCTTTTCAATTTCCAATGGTTTGGTCGCTCAAAATACCATACAGGTATTTGCCGGGGAGGTGTAAACGTAGTCAGCTCTTTACTCACTTTTACAAAATTATTCTCATTCAAAATATAACGAAAAGCCAATCCATCCTCAAAAATACGTGCCTGCCATAAAAAACAGATTTTAGGAGAACTGACTTCATAGGTAAACTCAACAGCTTTATTTATTGCCTCCGTATGAAATCCACGAGTCCCATATCGCTCATCAATTATCCTTTTACCTACTTGTTTGATTGAAATAGGTTCACTTAATGTATCACAACCAAGCGCAATTCCTAATCGGGAAGGATTAATAACCGGGACCCCATGAAAAGAAACAGTATAATATAAACACCCTTCATTTATAAATAAAGATGCACAAACATTCTTATTCGGACTTTGCATCAAATCCGAAGAACATGAAAGAAGGCATGATGAAATAATTATGTAAATAATTAATCTTATATTTTTCATTTCAAAATAACTATTTAGAAGGTTTATGCATCATCTTATCTTCAATATAAGTAGCAAGAATTACACTATCAGATTTCAGAATTAGACGCGTATGCTTCCCGTTCTTAGACTTTATCCAGCTATTATGTCCTTCTTCGTCAACTACAAATGTACCCTTTTCTTCTTCAAAAAAAGGATTACAACCGTAAATCGCATGCAAAACAGCAGTCTGATCATAACTGGAACGCCCATAACGATCTCTTTCTATCCGGCTCATTACATAGGCATAAATATCTTTTACTGGACTCTTAATAATTGTTGTATCCTGAATTAGCCGGACTCCTGTTTTCACATGTCTCCCGATCTCAGCTCCACTGAAAACAAATTCTGTAGGCCAATTCTCCACGACATATTTAGAGGCTTTACTATCCACTTTTATATTAGTTTCATATCCATTAGGAAATTCACCAGCCATACTCACTAATTTGCGGACCTTCAACTTAACTAAATCCACCCCCGACAACTCACTGTATTGATCTGGTAATGATTCCAATAAATGGAAAAGATTTGTAAAAAAACCAATTGTTACAATCGTTACACTTTTATTTTTTGATTCTGAAAGTATTCTTCTATACACTTCAACAGCATCAGGAACATCTTCCGTTGAGAGTAAACGATGTGGATAATTGGCATAAATCGTATCTAGCCAGTTCTCCCATGAACCAATATTTACATCACCTTTTTTAGGAGCTCCAATAGGGATATCCGATCTATTATAATACATATTTACAATATCCAAACAAGGAGCGGCCAAAGGATGTCTATTAGAGACAATCGTTGATAATATCCTTGCTTCCCCCTTATCGGCTGCACAATGCAAAAAAGCAACAGCTCCAACATCATCATAATCTGGTCCAAAATCAGTATCCAATATAATCAGAGGAACATCAGGACAAGAATTCTGATGGCAAGAATAAAATGAACAAAACAATAAACAGAGAATTAAATATCTTAACTTTATCATATAGGATAGATATTATTTAAATACTTGCATTCCAAATAAAGAAATAGGAATATGCGGACTAGTCTGATATAATTCAACAGTTAAAGAATTTGTTCTAATACCATTATGCAAACAAATTTCATTTTTAGCCTGATGATTTTCGGTGACTTCATAGATGATATGTCCTGAATCATCCTTAATTTTGTAATGTTGGATACAGAACGGCATTATACTTTCCGGATGCCCCATTAAACAAGATTCCATAGCATGATCATAATCCAAATCAAACCACAATATGATTCGTTTAATTACCTGGACAGCATTCCAACGGCATTCAAGTCTAGCCGTTTTACAATACAACGGGGCAACCCAAGCATTCACATTTCCATTTGCAGGACGAAATACACCTGTTTGCAATTGAGACAATCCAAAACGATCCAAAGCTGGCGCTATTTTTATCGCCAGGTTTTTACCTCCGGGCCTACGTTCAGGAGTATAGAATGGTATTTCATCCACTCCATATTTATCATCTTTCTTTTGGATCCTACCCTGAAATAAAGACAATACACCTGTCAATCTCACATTAGATTGAGCAACTGAAACATTCTCTTTTTTCTTTACCACAACCAATCCATATTGCTCTTCTTTCAATGATACTCCATATTTCACCCGAACAGAAGAAACCCCCTTTTCAATACTATAGTTTTTTTTCGATAAACAGATATCCGGTGTATAATTTCCCAAGCGAGAACTGACATAGAATTCAAAATCAAGTGTAGTCGCTTCTTCTGCCTTTACTGTAAAAGTAAATTCAGGAATCTTACCTTTACCCAAAGGAAGCAACATACCAATATCATTCTTCAAAGATCTCCAAGTTCCATCCTCCGGTAATTCAGACAAACGTAAAAAGTCACTTAAGAATATCTTCCCCTTTAATGCTAAGTCATCCTCATTTTCAAGCTTAATACATGGTATATAATGCCCTGTTTGCATCAAATCCATTTGCAACTTCTTCACAAACCCTTTGGAATACACTTCTTTAGGAGAAATATTATTCTTTTTACAAATAACAGCAGCTAAAGCAGCAGCCTGTGCACATAATGTTCCAGTCGCGATGACACGAGTAGAACCGAACGCTATATGAGATACACTAATTAATCGTCCACCAAAGAATAGGTTAGTAATATTACGACTATAAATAGAACGATATGGGATCGTATAAACACCTTTACTATGATATTGAGTACACCCTGGATAATTACTATATACCCCTGCCCCCGGATGTAGATCAATCGCCCATCCCCCGTAGGCTATAGCATCTTCAAAATTTTTCTGTTCGATAATATCTTGTTGCTTTAAAACATAATCACCTTCAAAACGACGACTTTCACGTTTTCCAGGAATTGTACTGACCCATTCAAGAGTCAGATTTTCCACATCTTTAAACTTGCCGGAATTCTTAATATAATCCCATACGCCATAAACAACCCTCCACAATTCATCCTTAATTTTTTCTGATTCAAAAACATGATCTAAATCATCTCCCCATTCCAACCACCATAGACGACATCCACTCGAATCGCGCTGTATATCTTTATATCGGGGAACCTTTTCTTCAATATCTTTCAAAGCAAAAGCCGGAGCTACATATTTAACAGGATGTCCTGCATCTTTACTATAAAAATACATAGAATGCCCCAACAACTTTCCATAATCATCTGGAAGAATAAATTTTTCACCGAAAACATCGCCTTTTTCAGCACCAACTCTAAATGCAGCACCAGCAAGGAAACCAACAATACCATCGCCGGATGTATCACAAAAGTATGAGGCACCAATCTCATATTGGGTTGAATTTTGACTACAAAAAGCAATAACTTTTCCCACCTGGTTCGGTCCATCCATTTCTATAGCATAAACAGCCGTATTCAATAAAAGTGAGATATTCGGCTCCGCCCAGACTTTTTCTAATAATAAAGCATCAAAAAAAATAGGATTTCCTTCTTTATTTCTATAGATATTCTCTACTATTAACTCATCTAACACACCTCCTTCACGAGCCCAACGATTATTATTTCCCATATGGCTGGTCGCCCCCAAAACCCAAAGGCGAACTTCACTCGAAGCATTTCCACCCAATACTGGACGATCTTGAATTAAGACAACCTTCAATCCGGCACGAGCAGCTGTAATAGCAGAACAAACACCAGCTACGCCACCACCTACCACTACATAATCAACCTGTTTTTTTATACAAGGTAATTCCTGAGATGATAATCGATTAACATCAACCTGTAAAGCATTAGTTACATCAATATTTTTTGTTGCAATACTCTTTTCAGGCAATCCCATCCCAACAAATGCTAATCCACAAGTTTTAAAAAAAGTACGTCGTCTTATTCTATTAGGTGTTTCCATGTTCTTTACTTTTTAATGTGTCCAATTCTTATCTTTATATACTCGCACATAATCTATTTCCATAAAAGTCCGATCTATTTTATCTGTAACTTCTCCAGCCCAATTTATAATGGCTAAACTTAACATCATTGGAGCTGGGGAAAAACAAAAATTATTTTTCACACGACGAATTTCCATCCTATCCAAATAAAATACAATCTCATTTTCAGTCCATTCCATACCAAAAACATGAAAGTCTTGAGAAAAATCCTTTAAAGGATAATTATAAGATTTATGAGATGTTGGATGCTCTGTTTTCCCGTTGGAGTTGACAGAACTATCAGACCAATTGTGAATATTTGTATTAACCTCATTGGGATAATGTCCTTCATTAATATCTATTTCAAAGCGCTTTCCCTGGTTTGGCTCTGGATCATTCTGACGAGTCATCAGCCAAAATGAATTATTTGTCCCGGTTTCGCTGGCATACTTGTATCTGCACTCAAAATAACCATATTTAAAATTACGCCTTGTCCATATACTACCAGATGTCCATTCCTGCCCGCCCCGGTTTTCTTTACGATTGACCAGTCGGACCATACCATCAACCACTTCAACATTTTCTTCCCATCTACTACACAAGATATGGCTATTAGGGGCATTTTGAGCTTCCCAAACCAATAATAACTCATTACGATCCAGATAATCAAACTCATCAGACCATATTAATTCCCAATTTTCCTTATTCTCAGGGTTAATTACTTTTTGAGCATTAATACCCGAATTATATACAAAAAACAGGATACTAACAATACATATATACTTTTTCATGGATTATAGATTTAAGAATTGAAAAGGGACACACATTCAACACGCACATGTATCCCTTTCTAAAAGATTAATATCCAGGATTCTGTGCCAAACCAGGATTCAAATTCCGTTCACTTTCCGGAATCGGCCATAGTTCATCTCTACCTTGAGTAAACAAACGATTCTCTACAATACGATAATCGGTTGATGGGTGCGGAGCATAATTTTGCCATCCTTTATATTCCGGCTCTCCATTTTCGTCAAACGACACATCAGGCCATTCTGCGATGGCCCCCTTAAATGGCCTTCCTAAAACCGGACGGTTCCATAAATATTTGCCCATCCCCAACGGCGTAAATCTGTAAACCGGAATCCTTCAAAGGCAAGTTCTATCTTGCGCTCCAACCGAACCTTCAAACGAGCATCATTCTGATTTGCAAAATCACTTAATGAAAATGCTGGCATCTTGACATCTTCACGAGCAGTTCTTAATTCATTAATGGCATCCACTACAGACTGATCGATTTGATTCATTTCAATCTTTGCTTCTGCATAAGTCAAAAGAACTTCAGCATACCGACACAAGATAAGAGGATAATCCCCCTGAGTTCTTTTATCTTTATAATCCATATCCGCATATTTCCTTGGATAATACCCGGTATAAGAAGTATATTGATTGACAGAATAACAATCATTATTTGTCACCCATGAATCTGTTACATAATTGTAACAAGTCGTACTATCTACATGACTTTCAAAACGATAATCGCCAAAACGATCTCCAGGCATTACAAAACTCAATTTCAAACGGGGGTCACGATGTTCAAACGGTGCTTTTTTGTCAAACAACGGAGACTCTGCTATATTTTTACCATCAATACACTGATAAGAATCTATCAAACTTTGTGATGGAACCAAACAAGCCCAACCGGAAACATTACGGGACAAAAGATATTGAGGTAAGGAATGGTACTGATTCAACTCCGAACTATATTCTTTCATCAAGATAATTTCCTGATTTGAAGGATCCCATAATCCTACCGGCAAGAATAAATCACCATATTTTGGATATAACTTATAGACACCGGAAGAAATGACAGCTTGAGCCGCAGTAGCTGCGACATCCCACTTTGCAAAATACAAAGCAGCCCTTGCCTTATAAGCATTAGCAGTTCCGCTTGTTGCACGCCCTTTATCAGCAGCTTTACTATAAGTCGCAGGTAATAATTGAGCCGCTTCCTCATAATCAGCAAAAATCTGATCAATAACCTGATCTTTGGGAGTACGCGTCACGCTTAACCCTTCATCAACAGATACTACCGGTTTTAAAATCAAGGGTACATCACCAAAATAAGTTACTAAATGAGTATAATAATATGCCCGTAAGAAAAGAGCCTCACCCTTAAATTGTTTTATTTCGCTTTCCGTGAGAAGTGAACTTTTTTCATCAATAACTTGTAGCATACTATTACATCTGCCTATTCCTTGATAAGCCCTCTTCCATGTTTTACCAACAGTTCCGTTTTTGTCATCCTGCTCCCCTTTTGCTATTGTTTTAAAATCATTATCTTGTCGGGGAAAACCGATATCCGACATACAATCCAGAACAATCGGAAAAACATAGGAACCTTCATCTGTTTCCTGTAAAAATTTATAACAAGCATTAATTCCTCCGTTTATTTCCTGAGCATTTGTATAAAAGGTTTCCTGAGACGGTTTATCCAATGGATATTTATCCAGGACATCGCATCCTTCCATTGTCAATGCTGCAATACTCAATATTATAATTATCGATTTTTTCATATTATTTACTTTTATGCATTTAGAAATTCAAATTAAAACCAAATGAATATGTTTTAACCAAAGGCATTGTATTACGGGCCCCATTTTCTTTTTGTTCAGGATCATAACCAGATATCATATGATCAAAAGTTAATAAATTCTGACATGAGACATAAAATCTTGCGCCTTTAATAAAGACATTACCCAGTAAACTCTGTGGTAGAGTATATCCTAATTGAATATTCTTTAAGCGCAAATATGCACCATTCTGTTTCCAGTAGGTAGATGGTTTTACGTTATTAGCACTGGCAATAAACATACGAGGATAAGCAGCATTCGTCATACCTTCCTGCCACATTCCCTCTTTTTGCCATTCCTGTACATTTCCTGCATTATTAAACGCCCACGCCAAATCATCACGAATATAAGAATCCCGTTTCCCTACTCCCTGGAAGAATAGTCCCAAATCAAATCCCTTATACTGCATAGTCAAATCCAAACTATATGTATAGCGAGGTATGGTATTTCCCATTACAACATAATCATCACCAGTGATAACACCATCACCTGTATCGGGAATTCCATCACCATTAGTATCAATGGTCGGTTGGTCTATGTATTTAACATCCCCTCCTTGCAATTTTCCATATTGGGTAATTCCATAATTCCTTGCATCTTCAAACGTTGGAAATAAACCATCAGCCTGCAATCCCCATAATGAATTCAATGGATATCCCTCACGATTTGTAAAAATATTATCAAAATTCTTCACAATTCCTTTCATATCAAGAACCTCATTTTTTACATCAGAAAGAGAAGCTGCTACACGGTAATAAAAATCACCAACCTGGTCGTTCCAGGTTAAATTCAAATCCCAACCTTTATTCCGAACTTTTCCAGCATTCTGCTTCGGTTGATTACCATAACCCATTACAGCCGGAATATCCATACTCATCAAAATATCACGAGTAGTCTTAATATAATAATCAAATACAACATTCAACCTATTATTTAAGAATCCCAAATCCAACCCGATATCAGCCATTTCCGTAGTTTCCCAGGTATATCTCTCATTGCATAATCGGTAGCAGCATATCCTTCAGCTACTAACTGATTAAAAACAATTTGCTGATTAAGATTTATATCCATAGAGAATGGATAATTGCTTCCCAAGCCTTCCTGGTTACCTAAAGTACCCCAAGACCCACGTAATTTAGCATTATTAAGCCATTTCATATTTTCCATAAAGCGTTCTTCAGAGAAACGCCATCCAGCAGAGAATGAGGGGAAAACTCCCCACTTATGCCCTGATGCAAATCTTGAAGATCCATCATAGCGAACATTCGCTTCTAACAGATACTTCCCTTTAAAGTCATAGTTAATTCGACCAAAATATGATTGCAGTGCCCATTCATTAGCTTCTCCTTCTCCTCTCTGATTTAATACCGGAAATGCATTTAACTGGTCATATGAGAATTTACTTCCTTCACGATATCCCTTTTCATTTTCCCAATAATTTGTAATTTGCTGGAAACCGGCTAATGCAGTCAAGTTATGCATACCAAAACTTTTCTGGAAATTTATCAAGAACTTAACATCCTGATTTAGTGAATATTCATTTATCAAATCAAGCGTTTGTTTTGTTGGATATGTAAACGCGGCATTTCCATCTGCATCATAATAATCAATTGTCTTTTGATGCTTCTTTGTTGTCTTCCAATTAAATTTAGGAGCATAAGACAAGTCAAAACTTAAAAAATCAAATGGTTTGTAGGAAGCTTTGAAATTAACAAGACCTTCATGATAGCGATCTTTATTATATCCGGCAAACTCTTTTCGACTGGTCGCATAGGTGTTCGTTCCTAATTTAGGATATGCTAATTGGCCAAATTCATTTACAGTCCCATAAATTGGAGCTGTTCGACGAACCTCTCCCATCGCAAAATCAGCACCATATGGTTCTTCTACATTTGAATAGCGCCCTGAGAAGTCAATTCCTGCTGAAAACTTCTCTGAGAACTTATAATCCGTATTCACACGCAAGCTATAGCGATCCAGTTTTGTATCTGGGAAAATACCTTCCTGGTCCTGTACATTCATAGAAACAAAGGCTTTCAATTTATCAGTACCGCCACTCATACTTAAATTATAAGACTGTTGAACAGCCGGAGTCTTATAAGTAACTTTTGCCCAATCTGTATTAGGATAACGATAAGGATCTGTAGCCATATTTGCTTTATAGTTATTTATGTAATCATTGCCATAAACAACTCCTCCCGGGGTACCATCATCATTCCTGTTATCATTGGCAGAAGCCAAATCATATAATTCCAGATAATCAATTGCTCCTAAGAACTTTGGTAAATCAACTGGAGTTTGAAGCCCGACATTCGCACTAAAATTGATTGCAAAATCATTCGTTTTTGCTCTTTTTGTCGTAATAAGAATCACCCCATTGGAAGCACGGGAACCATAGATTGCAGAAGAAGCTGCATCTTTCAAAATTGAAATACTTTCAATATCGTTAGGATTAACTGCATTAACCGAACTGGCAACACCATCCACCAATACCAATGGATCATTATTATTCATGGTTCCAATACCTCTGATACGGATTGCTTCACCTTCTTTACCTGGTTGGCCAGAACTGGATGTGACAGTCACACCTGATGCCAATCCTTGTAAAGCTAAGCTAGTACTCATCACAGGACGTTTTGTTAAATCCTGTCCTTTCACAGCTTCAACGGATCCTGTTAAATTAGCTTTTTTCTGAGTTCCGTATCCAACAACAATGACTTCATCTAAAGCTTCTGAATCTTCCTTCATTGTTATAGTTATAGCTTTTTTTCCCACTGTCGGAACCTCGATCGTTACATATCCTATATAGGATATTATTAATGTGGCGTCAGACGCCACATTAAGGGAGAACCTCCCTTCCGCATCTGTAATAGTACCATTAGATGTGCCCTTCTCAACTATATTTGCTCCAATAATCGGTTCACCATTTACATCAACAATCACACCTGTTAAAGCCTTTTCTTGAGAAACATCTCCTTGCTTAAAACTTTTGTTTGACAAGATTACTTGTTTGTCAACAATATTAAATTGAACATCTGTACCTTTAAATAACACAGTCAATGTCTCATTGATATTCTTTGCAGTTATATCAATGTCTACTTTCCGTTTTATATCTACAGACTTATCTGTAAATAAAAAAGAAAATTCTGTGCTACTCTCTATCTGGTCCAAGACTTGCTCGACTGTCACATTTTTCAAAGACAGATTGATTACTACATTTTGTGAATAAGAAGTTGCTGCATGTAGTTGAGCAATCACGATGAATAACAGAAATAAACCAACTTTCATAATACGCATCGATTTAAGTAAATAATGAGGAAAATCCTCATTCGTGGATAATTTTAGAATTTTCATAACTTTGTACTTGGATTTTTAATTTAATATGATTAAGTCCTATCAATATAGATCTTAATTTATTTTTCCACAAGACAGGTATAACTAAACCCGTATACCTGTCATTTTTTATTTCACATTTAGTCTATACCATATACATTCTCCTTTCTTTTTTAGTTAACAAATTTTCAGTTACTAATTACTTGCTACTTCAACCAAACATCTATCCGTTGCCTTGGATAAGTCATATCTTTTTGTTGTTCCGGTTTAGTAACAGCCCACTCTATAGGGGCAGCCAAACGCAAATAATTTAATATTTGTGTGATATCTTCTGTTGAAAAAGTAGCCCTAAACTTATAATCTTTCGTACTCTCTTTATGCAAAACAATATCAATATTATATCGCCTGGATAATTGCTTAAGAACCCCATCTAAAGATTCATTACGAAAAATCAAGCGGCCATCTTTCCAAGCAATTTTTTCTTCTATATTGACTGTCTTTATAGTAAATCGTTTCTCTTTTTTATTATAAGTAACCAGTTCATTTGGCTTTAAGGTCACAGTACGAGAAGAACCGGACAAAACATCCACTCGGCCTGTTTCCAAAGTTGTTTCCATAATAGAATCATTTTCATATGCGTTTACATTAAATTTGGTGCCGTGAGCCATTACTCGAATACCATTATATAAAGATACATAAAACGGATGTTCTCTATTAGACTGCACCTCAAAATATCCCTCACCACTCAATTGGACATTTCTATCCTTTTCCGAAAAACGGGAAGGATATCGAAGCGTACTACCTGCATTTAACCAAACCCGGGAACTATCCGGCAACAATATTTGGGTTACAATGCCTGGAGCAGACGATGCTTCCAAATAAGAAATCGTATCAATCTGCTTCAATTGCCGGATATATAAATAAGACAACACCCCTGTTGAAATCATCAATGGCAGCAATAAAACAGCCGCAATCCGTAGCACATAATAAGTAAAAGTATATTTTTCCCGAATCATACCCAATTTCTTTCTATTCTTTAGATATGCAGCCTGAACATCAAACGATTTGTATTCGCGAATGTCTTCATCTATTGCCTTAGCAATACGAATAGTAGCTTTTATATTATCTATATGCTCTGTCATTTTATTCTCTTTTAATAATAGACACACGAACTACACTAACCCGACACACTTTTTATATTTTTCAAAGAAAAAATTTTTATCTTTCTTCAATTTTACTACATTTGTCCATTACAAAGGAAAAGGAATATTATGAATAATTATGAAAAATATTAACACACCCAATGTCGATCATCTCTTATGGAGCATATCCGTAAATGATGACGAAGCAGCATATCGTTCTCTATTTGAACATTATTATGCAGCTCTCTGTCTATTTGCCAAACGTTACATCGAGGACCGAGACGTACGGGAAGACATTGTGCAGGATGTCTTTTTCAATATTTGGGAAAAGAGAAAATCTATAACTGCGAATATTTCCGCCCGGAATTATTTGGTCACCAGCGTAAAAAATTTAAGTCTGAATTATTTGAGGAAACAAAGCTATATACAGGAATACCAAAATAAAATCATTGAAAATCCTCCCCTATACTCAAACGGAGAAGAAGATTTATACACACTAAATGAATTGGAAGCTTTATTAGCCAAAACTCTGGAAAAATTACCTCCAGAATATAGAATGGCTTTTGAAATGAGCCGGATGGAACAAAAAAGTATGGAGGAAATAGCTGAAATAATGGGTGTTTCTATTCGCACAGTCGAACGCTATCGGAACAAAGCTCTTGAAATTCTAAAAAAAGAATTGAAAGATTATCTTCCGCTCTTATTACTCCTACTAAATAACTAAAATTTAAATATATTTTGAGACCTATAGAAATCCATACCTTCTCAAAAAGTTATCCGTCAATTTCTGGATTTTATAATAATCATCCGTAAGCGGTTTTCTATATAAGAAGATCGGATGTCCGGCACCTTCAAAGAGATGAAGTTCACAATCTACTCCATTTTGCAAAAGCTTATC
>NZ_QUDI01000060.1:0-23107 GCF_003477465.1 Parabacteroides sp. AF48-14 | reverse complement strand
AGGAGGTTCAAAACTTGCCAAATATGAAACAAACAGGCCTCGTAGGGGCGGTTCGCGAACCGCCCTCCGTGTAAACAAATATATCCTCGTCGCTACCCGGGCAGTTCGCGAACTGCCTCTACGAAGCCTGCTCTTTTGATTCAAATATTCTTAATTTTGAAACAATAGATATTCAAATTCTCTTCAATATATGAATATCTGTGAAAATAATTTCATTTCTTTCACCCTATATACAATATTTGTCTACCTTTGCCAAAGAAGTCTTAATAGTAATAACTAAAACAATTAATTATGGACAAATTTATCAATCCCTTTTCGGATTTTGGGTGGAAGAAAATTTTTGGCAGTGAAGTAAGCAAAGATCTTATTATCAGCTTTTTAAATGAAGTTATTCAACAGGAAGTAATAGTTGATATCACATTTCGGAATGTCGAGATGCTCGGTTTGAAGCAGGATCAGCGACGTGCCGTTTTCGATATCTTCTGTGAAAACGAAAGAGGGGAAGTATTCATTTGTGAGATGCAGAAAAGCCGTCAGAAGTATTTCTCCGACAGGGTGTTGTATTATGCTTCGTTTGCCATTCAGCAACAGTCCATGATCGTAAAGGAAAAGTTAGAAAAAGAGCCGGACGAAAAGATCCGCAAACGATGGAACTACCAGATCAGTAAAGTCTACGTTGTCTGCGTCCTGAACTATGTAATGGAACCGTCATTGCCCCATAAATACCGTTGGGATGTAGTGCGTATGGACCGGGAACTGAAAGTCCCGTTTAGTGAAACACTGAATGAAATCTATCTTGAAATGCCAAAATTTGTATTACCTTTGCATGAGTGCGACACACTTTATAAGAAGTGGTTATACGTTTTAAATAACATCGAGATCATGGAACGATTACCCCAAGAACTGAACAATCAGATATTCCGCAAGCTAAAAAGCATCGTGGAGGTAGAGCGCATGACCCCCGACCAACGCCTGGAATATGAATTGAGCCTTTCCGTCGAGCGCGACCTTTCTGCCGCCCTTGATACAAGTTTTGAAGATGGGATGGAGAAAGGTAAAGCCGAGGAGCAACGTCTTATTGCTGTCAATTTAAAAAAGCAGGGAATCGATATTGAAACGATTGCACAATGTACCGGTTTGTCGGTGGAAGAAATTAACGGATTGTAATCCTCATTTTTACATTATTTTTTCTTTTTTCTTTGTTTATTGAAAAATAAGGCCTATTTTTGCCTCCATGTACACCTGCATGGCGTTGTGGGTCAATGCATTTTATTAGATAAACGAGAAGCGTTTTTAAGATATTATCCTTATATTGAAACTTCTACAATTTCAGACTAAGTGGATAATAGGCAACAAAACGCTCACGTTCCTTTCCTTGTTATATATACATGCGTCAGCATGTGCGCGTATACAAGTTAAAAGGGCGTGGGCTGTTGTTTATATCACTTAGTCGGGCAGTCGAAGGCCTCAATATAAGATATATCAACAGTTCCCACGCCTCTTTTTATGAAAAAATCATTCAGTCCGGGGATTGCTGAATACCTAATTTACTATTATTATGAACAAAACGGAAACGTTTAAAAGGCTGCATCTATCTATGTTAGTCTTTTTGTTTTGTGTGTGTACGACCACGCTCTCCTATGCCCAGCATATGGTTTCAGGCGTTGTCAAGGATGTGACTGGTGAGCCTATCATCGGTGCAAACGTAGTCGAAAAAGGGACTACGAACGGATCTATTACCGATATTGACGGTAAATTCTCCTTTACTATTTCTAAACCGGCTGTGACACTGGCCGTTTCCTACATCGGTTATCAACCACAGGACTATTCTTACAAAGGACAGGAAAATGTGATTATTACATTGAAAGAAGATTTGCAAAATCTGGATGAAGTAGTTGTTGTCGGCTATGGTGTAGCCAAGAAGCGTGACCTGACAGGCTCTGTCGCCTCTGTCAAAGGGGAGAAGTTACAGGAGACTGCTTCGTTGAGCGCAGTGCAGGCCATGCAGGGACGTGCAGCTGGCGTAACCATTATACAGACGAGTGCAAAGCCGGGTGAAGAAGCGAATATACGCGTTCGTGGAAACCGTTCGTTAAAGGCGACAAACGATCCGCTATATGTGGTGGATGGTATTCCTATCGTTGTCGGTTTGAATGAGATGAGTCCTTCGGATATTGAATCCATAGAGGTCCTGAAAGATGCGTCGGCTACTGCTATTTACGGTTCACGCGGTGCCAATGGCGTTATTCTGGTGACGACCAAAAAAGGTAAGGAAGGAAAAGTCCAGATCGATTATAACGGCTATGTCGGAGTGCAGCAGGCCGCCCGTACGATAGATATGTTTGATGGAGCCGAATGGGTTGACTTGGTGCGCGAAGCAAACCGGGCAACGTCGAAAACAACTCCATACCCGCTTGTCCCGACTTTGGATTGGGATAGGAAAATCGGTTATTTCAATGCCGACCCGAATGTAATTGGAAAAATAGAATAAGCTTATGATGAAAATGGGAACTGGTGTCCTGACCGTTTGCCTTACAATAGCTGGACGGACGAGGCATTACGGATTGCTCCTATTCATAATCATGAAGTCAGTGTACGAGGGGGAACAGAGAAGTTGAAGATGCTGGCTTCTGCCACTTATTTCGGACAGGATGGTATTGTGAAAGGGCAGGATTACCGCCGTTATTCGGTTCGTGTCAATTTTGACTGGACACTGAATAAGTATGTCAAAGTGGGTGGTTCGACTTCATTTTCCCATATTGACCGGAATAATGGAGGAAACCTGTATAGTGATGTGAAAAACGTTTATCCTTTAGCGGATATCTATGATGCGGATGGGAATATAATCACCTCGCGTCCGGGAAATGACCCGCAGCTTTGGAATCAGTTTCTGAATTTGGAACATCAAAAGAAGGAGATTAAAAAGGATCGTTTTTGGGTAGTTACTATTTGGAAGTGAAATTGCCTTTCGATATTAACTACCGTTCCAATGTGGGTATAGATATCGGTCCCTGGTACGGTAATGAATTTTATGGAGCACTCAGTGCAGACCGTTCCGGCAGTGCAGCCCGCGCTGTCAATGCCCGTGATAACCGCCGCATGTACACGTGGGAAAACCTTTTGTTCTATAACAAAACATTCCATAAAGACCATACCCTCGGCCTGACATTCCTGCAATCTATCCAGCAGGAGACATATGAAAAGTCTGAAATTAAAGTGAAAGATTTGCCTTACGAGAATCAACAGTGGAATAACGTGGGATCGGCGCAGACGATCGAATCCGTATCAAGCGACTATCAGCGTTGGAACTTAGCCTCTTTTATGGGACGCATCAACTATAACTTTAAGGATCGCTACTTGTTGACTGTTTCAGCCCGTTACGATGGCTCTTCCCGCCTGGCTCCGGGGCATAAGTGGGTGTTATTCCCTTCAGCCGCTCTTGCATGGCGTATCAAAGAAGAGTCGTTCTTGAAAGATGTCGATGTATTGAGTAACCTGAAGTTGCGAGTTGGTTGGGGTATTACCGGTAACACAGCCATCGATCCGTATAAGACACAGGGTAGCCTGGAATACGGTCGCTATAGCTATGGTTCGAATGGTGTCTTAGCCTTTTATCAGAAAGAAATGCCGAATCCGAACTTGTCATGGGAAAAAACAGAACAGTGGAATGCCGGTCTCGATTTTGGCTTTTTGAACGGACGTATCGGGGGTAGTGTAGACCTTTATCTCCAGAATACGAAAGATCTGTTGATGGACCGCCAGTTACCGATCGTATCCGGTTTCGGTAATGTTACGACCAATATCGGTCATATCCGCAACAAAGGTTTGGAAGTCACCTTGAATACCGTAAATATCGAAGCGAAGGATTTTAAATGGACGACTGACTTGATGTTTTCCGTAAATAAGGAAGAGATCGTTGAACTATATAATGGTAAAGTTGATGATGAAGGTAATAAATGGTTTATAGGACAGCCTGTAAAGGTCTTTTATGACTATAAGGCTGATGGTATCTGGCAATTGGAAGATGCCGCCGAACTGGAAAAATGGGGAGGAGTTTTTAAACCGGGTGATATCAAGATTGTCGATCGTAACGGAGATTATAAGATTACTTCTGAAGATCGCTTTATCTTGGGACATGAAGATCCGACTGTGAACTTAAGCATGAGCAACTATTTTAATTATAAGGATTTTGATTTTAACTTTTTCCTGAATGGATCCTTCGGACAAACAAAATCTTTTGATCGGGGATGGAGTTTGAACGGACGTTATAACGGTGCAAAGGTCAATTATTGGCGTATTATTGGGGAAGATGAAAACGGTAATCCGATCAGTAATCGCAGTAATGAGGCTCCGCGTCCGAATATTGATTACGAAAATCCGAACTACATATCCTCTCTTTATAAAGAAGATGCATCTTTCCTTAGAATCGGCCAGGTGACTTTAGGATATACGTTGCCGAAGACTTTGTTGCAGAGTATGGGTGTCCAGAAACTTCGTGTGTATGCCACCGTGCAGAACGCCTACGTGTTTACAAGCTATTCAGGTACGGACCCGGAAAGTGGCAGTGACTTCAACGAGCCGATGCCGAGAACTTATCTTTTTGGCGTAAACCTTAGTTTCTAATAGTACTAACATTAATAAATAGACGATATTATGAAGAATATAATAAAATATAGTGTGTTGTCTTTATTGGCAGTAGCCGGTGTGTCGTGCGAATCGTTCCTGAACGAAAAGGTTGTCAGCGGCGTTTCGTATGACTATCTGGAAACAAAGACAGGTATTGAAACAGCTGTGAATGGCGTTTATTCGACTATGCGCTGGTATGTCGGGGGCGAACGTTATTATTGCTTGACCGAATATGGTGTGGATTATGTATGGGAAGGTGCCGATGGCGGCAATAAGGATGCTTTTAACAAGTATAGTAACCAGTTGAATTCTTCTTTCGGGATGTTATATGAATTCTGGGAAAATGCATTTAAAGGGATCACACGTGCCAATACGGCTTTGATGTATCTGCCGAAAGTGGGAGATATGACGGATGCCGAGAAAGTGTCCCGTGAAGGTGAATTGCGTTTTATGCGTGCTTATTTCTATTTTGACCTGGTTCAGCAGTTCGGACGTGTCCCTTTATTGAGCGAGGGAAATGTTTCCCAGATTATAACTGATTTTCCACGTGCTTCGGTTGCCGATCTGTATGCATTTATTATTAACGATCTACGTTATTCATTTGATGTCTTACCCGATGTTGCCATGCAGCCGGATCGTGGCCGTGCCACTAAATGGGCAGCAGCCAATTTGCTCTCAAAGGTTTATCTGACAAGAGGCAGTGCCGTAAAAGACCAACGTGGACAACAGCCCACCGATATGGATAGCACGGCTTATTTTGCCGAAGCGGTAATCAACTCCGGAAAGTTTGCATTGGAAGCCGATTATCTGTCTACCATCGACCAGGACAGGCAGAAAGTATCATCTGAAACAATCTGGGGCGTCGAGTTTACCAACGATGTGTTGTTTAATGGCTCTGAAGGAAACAAGATGCACTTGTATTGGGTTCCGACTTATGAAAAGTTACCGGGATTACAGCGTGACCTTCAACAGGGACGTGCTTGGAAACGTGTGAAGCCGACTCCTTATTTACAGACCGAACTGTTCGATCACCTGAACGATTCCCGCATGTATAAAATGTTTAGTTGGGTATTCTATGCAAATAAAGAATCCTCTATCCCTGTATGGGAAGATAAATATTATTATGTGGATGAAAACGGTAAGACCACAAACGATTTGTTGTATGAAACTCCTGCTGAATTAGTTGGTAAACCGAAGTTCACATTGGGTGATACAGCTGCTTATTTTATTCCGAAATATTATGGAGCAAAGGATTATAAAGGTGCTGTGATTGACAAGGCAAAAGATCGTCAAATGCAGTTGGATATTGCCAAATGCCGTTATACCCTGATTCCGGTGGATGAGAATACGAACCACTATTTCCCTTGCCTGAAAAAATGGTTGGATACGCAACGTCCGGATATGAACTATGAACAGGGAGGACGTAACTTTGTTCGTATGCGTCTGGGTGAAACTTATCTGATTGCAGCCGAGGCTTATGGCCGTATGGGGAACTTTGAGAAAGCTGCAGAATTGATAAATGTCGTTCGCAAGCGTGCCGCCTATAAGGAAGGTGAAGCAAAACCGCAGGAATGGTGGCAGGTCGACGGTGGCAATATGGCTGATGTAGCCGGTTCAACCGAAAAGGCTATGATGGTAACTCCTGCTGATTTGAGTAATGATTTTATCAATTTCATGCTGGATGAACGTGCCCGTGAGACTTATGGCGAAATGAACCGTTGGGAAGATTTGGTACGTACGGAGACTTTGTACGAACGTGTGAAGAAATTTAATCCGGATGCCGCTCCTAACATAAAGGAATATCACAAACTTCGCCCGATCCCGCAGATCATATCGACCGCCTGTCGCCAAAGCCATCTCCGGAGGAGGCTCAAAATGAAGGGTATTATTAATGCTGCTATATAGGCAGGCCGTATCGGCAATTCTAAGATTCTAAGAAAGGGGGATGTGTCACGCTATAAATGGGGCTTTTGACGCATCCCCCCTACAAATCTGGGTACTTTGACAAACACACTGCTAAATCATCATGACAGGTTCGCATTCTTCGGGCGGACTCTGCAGTTTATCACAAATAGCATCTATTCTGCAACTTTTCATAAAGCATACATCTATATGTCATGATAATTTGTTAGTTTTGCAGCTCAATATAAAAAAGGGAGCAACAATGGATGTCGCCATTATCAAATATAATGCCGGAAATATCTACTCCGTAAGTTATGCACTGAAAAGGCTGGGAGTCGAAGCAACTGTCACGGCAGATCCGGAACTGCTATGTAAAGCGGATAAAGTAATCTTTCCGGGCGTTGGTGAAGCCCAGACTACAATGGATCACCTGAAAGAACATAAACTGGATGCGATCATAAAAGGATTGAAGCAGCCGGTTTTAGGCATTTGCCTGGGCATGCAGTTGATGTGCCGCCATTCGGAAGAAGGAGACGCCGATTGCCTGGGCATTTTCGATACGGAGGTCAAGCGTTTTATTCCGCAAAAACATACGGACAAGGTTCCGCATATGGGATGGAATACGATTACGGATGTTAAAGACGGGCTGTTCAACAAGCAATTGGAGAACAAATTTGTTTACTTCGTACATAGTTTCTATGTGCCAGTGAATGATTATACCGCAGCTACGACCGAATATATCCTTCCGTTCAGTGCCTCTCTGCATAAAGATAATTTCTATGCGACCCAGTTTCACCCGGAAAAGAGCGGTTCGGTTGGTGAGGTTATATTGAGTAACTTTTTAAAACTGTAAGCTGATATGATAGAGTTGATTCCGGCTATAGATATGATCGACGGCAAATGCGTACGTCTCACGCAGGGCGATTACGACACCAAGAAAGTGTATAACGAAGATCCCTTGGAGGTTGCCAAGATGTTTGAAGATCATGGCATCCGCCGTTTGCATATGGTAGACCTTGACGGCGCGCGCCAGGGACGGATCATCAATTACCGGACACTGGAACGCGTGGCGACCCGCACGTCGCTGATTATCGATTTCGGCGGCGGACTGAAGCAGGATGGCGACCTCGAGATCGCTTTCGAGAGCGGCGCACAGATGGTTACGGGCGGAAGTATCGCAGTAAAGAACCCGGAAGTGTTCGCTTCCTGGATTACGAAGTTCGGTCCGGAGAAGATTATTCTCGGAGCGGATGCCAAAGATAAAAAGATCGCAATAAGCGGATGGGAGGAGACGACCGACAAGGAGTTGATCTCCTTTATCCGGGATTATTACGACAAAGGAATCACGAAAGCGATCTGTACGGACATCAGCCGCGACGGCATGTTGCAAGGTCCTGCGATCGACCTTTATAAAGAAATACGGGAACAAATACCTTTTCTCTGTCTGATAGCCAGCGGAGGGGTAAGTTCCATACAAGATATTGAGAAACTGGCTGAGGCGGGTATTCCGGCTGTAATCTTCGGTAAAGCGATTTACGAAGGAAAGATACAGCTGGAAGATCTGATCCGCTTCACCTGATAAAAACAACGATTATATATGCTTGCCAAAAGAATAGTCCCCTGTTTGGACATAAAAGATGGAAAGACTGTCAAAGGAATCAATTTCGTAAACTTCCGCGATGCCGGCGACCCGGTCGAACTGGGCGCACAATACAGCCGCGAGGGAGCCGACGAATTGGTTTATCTGGATATAACCGCCTCGCACGAAGGACGTAAAACGTTTACGGAATTGGTGAAAAAGGTAGCGGCTAATATCAGTATCCCTTTTACGGTTGGCGGCGGCATCAACGAGATGAAAGATGTGGACCGGCTGTTGAGTGCCGGGGCTGATAAGGTTTCCATTAACTCGGCTGCGCTGCGTAATCCGAAACTGATCGAAGAGATTGCAAAAAACTTCGGCAGCCAGGTATGCGTAGTTGCCATCGATGCCAATTTCGAGAATGGCGACTGGCTTTGTTACCTGAACGGAGGACGTATTCCGACGGAGAAGCATCTGTTCCAATGGGCTGCCGAAGCGGAAAGTTTGGGGGCGGGCGAAATCCTGTTCACCAGCATGACGCACGACGGCGTGAAAGACGGTTACGCCAACGAGGCGTTGTCGACGCTGGCCGACAACCTGCATATCCCGGTCATTGCTTCGGGCGGAGCGGGAAAGATGGAACATTTCCGTGACACTTTTGCTCTCGGAAAGGCTGACGCTGCATTGGCGGCAAGCGTTTTCCATTTCGGGGAGATCGGAATAGGCACTTTGAAACAGTATCTCCATAAAGAAGGAATCAACGTCCGCATTTAAAGGACGCGTGTCATTGCGGGCTTGACCCGCAAACTCATCCTAAATTGATATACATCAGGATGAGATGGCGGATCGAGTCCGCCAAGACATAAACACTGGTACGAAAATATATAACAACAAGATAAAAGATGAAATTAGATTTTGAAAAAATGGGCGGGCTGATTCCCGCCATCGTTCAGGACAACAACACAAACAAAGTATTGATGTTGGGCTTTATGAACGAAGAAGCTTACGAAGAAACAAAAGCTACCGGTAAAGTCACATTCTTCAGCCGTACGAAAAACCGTCTCTGGATGAAGGGTGAAACAAGCGGAAACACGCTCCAGGTAGTCAACATCGCAGTCGATTGCGACAACGACACCTTGCTGATCAAGGCCATTCCGGCCGGTCCCGTATGCCATACAGGCGCCGATACTTGTTTTGGTGAGAAGAATGTGGAAGATATCATGTTCCTCAAATATCTGCAGAACTTCATCGAACAGCGCCGCCAGGAAATGCCGGAAGGTTCCTACACGACAACCTTGTTCCAGAAAGGCATCAACCGCATGGCACAGAAAGTGGGCGAAGAAGCGGTGGAAACTGTTATCGAAGCGACCAACGGAACTGACGACCGGCTTGTTTACGAGGCTGCCGACATGATCTATCACCTGATCGTATTATTGACGAGCAAAGGACTTCGCATCGAAGACCTCGCACGCGAACTGAAAAGCAGACATAAAGGATAACAGCAATGGAAGAAACAACCCTGCTCAAACTGGATAATGTGGAAATCTGCCGTGAAGAGAATGTGATCCTCCACGATGCTTCCTTCACGCTCCATAACGGAGAATTTGTGTATGTGATCGGAAAAGTAGGTTCCGGCAAGAGCAGCCTGTTGAAATCCTTGTACTGCGAAATTCCCATTGAACGCGGGGATGCATGGCTGCTGGACTATAACCTCTGCAAGATGAAGCGGAAAGACATTCCCTACCTGCGCAGGAAAATAGGTATTGTCTTTCAGGATTTCCAATTGCTGACCGACCGTTCGGTAAACAAAAACCTCGAATTTGTCCTGAAGGCTACCGGATGGAAAAAGAAGAGCGAGATAATCGAACGGATCAATGACGTGCTGTCGCAGGTCGGCATGCAGGACAAAGGCTATAAGATGCCGCACGAACTCTCGGGAGGCGAGCAGCAACGTATCGTGATCGCCCGCGCCCTGCTGAACGATCCGGTCCTGATCCTGGCCGACGAGCCTACCGGTAATCTGGACCCGGAAACAAGCGGGCAGATCGTACAGCTTTTGCACGACATCTGCCGAAAAGGAACGGCTGTCATTATGACGACTCACAACTATACGTTGGTACATAATTATCCCGCGCGTATAGTAAAATGCGAGAATGCCTGCCTGAGTGATGTGGGAGAATAATTTTTTATGTAACTTTGCACACGCATTTAAAGCGAAGAAGAACAAATTAATATAGTAAAAGAAAATGAAAGTTTTAAAGTTTGGCGGTACTTCTGTGGGATCTGCACAGAGAATAAAAGGTGTAGCAAAACTGATTACGGGAGAGCGTAACATTGTAGTATTGTCTGCCATGTCCGGTACAACCAACTCATTGGTTGAAATTTCGGATTACTTGTACAAGAAAAACCCTGACGGAGCGAACGAGGTCATCAATAAACTGGCTCAGAAATACTACGGCCATATTGAAGAACTCTACAGCACCGACGAATATAAGCAGAAGGCCAAAGAACTGATAAAAACTCATTTCGATCATATCCGTACATTCACAAAAGACCTGTTCACGCTGTTTGAAGAAAAGGTTGTCCTGGCTCAGGGCGAACTGATCTCTACGGGCATGATGAACCTCTACCTGAACGAATGCGGAGTAAACTCCGTCCTGATTCCGGCATTGGACTATATGCGCACGGACAAGAATGCAGAACCGGATCCCGTATATATCAAAGAAAAGCTCGTCAAACTGCTGAACGAACATAAGGATGCCGACCTGTTTATCACACAGGGTTACATCTGCCGCAATGCTTACGGCGAAATCGACAACCTGCAGCGTGGCGGTAGCGACTATAGCGCTTCCCTGATCGGTGCGGCTATCGGCGCTGAAGAGATCCAGATCTGGACAGATATCGACGGCATGCACAACAACGACCCGCGTATCGTCGAGAAAACATCTCCGGTGCGTCACCTGCACTTTGAAGAAGCGGCAGAATTAGCTTATTTCGGCGCCAAGATCCTGCACCCGACCTGCATCCTGCCGGCCAAGTTGAACAACATCCCTGTCCGCCTGCTGAACACTATGCAACCGGAAGCTCCGGGAACCATGATCTCCAACGCAACGGAAAAAGGTAAAATCAAAGCGGTTGCCGCAAAAGACAATATTACTTCCATTAAGATCAAGAGCGGCCGCATGCTGTTGGCAACAGGCTTCCTGCGTAAAGTATTCGAAATATTCGAAAACTACCAGACTCCGATCGACATGGTGACGACTTCCGAAGTGGGTGTTTCCGTAACAATCGACAGTCGCAAACATCTGGAAGAAATCGTGGATGACCTGAAGAAATACGGAACGGTTACCGTAGACGAAGATATGGTGATCGTCTGTGTTGTCGGCGACCTGGAATGGGACAACGTCGCTTCGAAGCCCGCATCGTCCAGGCAATGAAAGACGTTCCGGTACGAATGATTTCGTACGGCGGCAGTAACTACAACGTCTCGCTTCTTGTCAAAGCCTCCGACAAGAAGAGAGCACTGCAAGCGTTAAGCGATCATTTATTCAATAACTAAATATTTCTATAAGGGCGGCCTATTCAGACTGCCCTTATTTATCTTTATATAATTTATATCATAATATGCTCAAAGGAACATTCCCAATAGACCAGTTCAAGGCGCTTACGACGCCTTTCTATTATTATAATATTGATCTGTTGAAAGAGACGCTCAATATGGTGACGACCGAAGCCGGAAAGTATGGTTATCATGTCCACTATGCAGTGAAGGCAAATGCCAATCCCCGCATCCTCTCTGTCATTGCAGAGCATGGACTGGGAGCGGATTGCGTCAGTGGCGGTGAAATACAGGCTGCATTGGACGCAGGTTTCCCGGCCGGCAAGATCGTTTATGCCGGTGTCGGCAAGGCAGACTGGGAAATCAACTTAGGACTGGACAATGATATTTACTGCTTCAATGTTGAATCGGCAGCTGAGTTAGAGGTTCTGGACAAACTGGCAGCAGCCAAGAACAAAGTCGCCTCTATCGCCCTCCGTATCAATCCGGAAGTGGACGCTCATACGCATGCTAAAATCACAACCGGCATGAAGGAGAATAAGTTCGGTATCAACCTGAGCCAACTCGGACAGGTGCTGGATTTGGTAGCCAAACTGAAACACGTCAAACTGATCGGTATCCATTGCCATATCGGTTCGCAGATCACAGACATGGCTGCTTTCCGTGGCCTGGCGATTCGTGTCAACGAGATACAGGAGGAGCTGGAAGCACGTGGCTTGAAAGTAGAAAACCTGAACTTCGGCGGCGGCCTCGGTATCGACTACTATCATCCGAACCATTTGCCTATTCCGGCATTCGACAACTATTTTGCCGTATTCAACAAACTGTTGCAACTCCGTCCCGGACAGCAAGTTCATTTCGAGCCTGGCCGTTCGATCGTGGCGCAGTGCGGTTCGCTGATATCCAAAGTATTGTATGTTAAGGTGGGCGAAACGAAGAAGTTCTGCATCCTGGATGCCGGTTTTACCGAACTGATCCGTCCGGCCATGTACGACGCCTATCACCGCATGGAAAACATCACTAACGACGAAGAAATAGAAGTTTACGATGTTGTAGGCCCTATCTGTGAATCGTCCGATGTATTCGGCAAAGATGTCGAACTGAACCGTGCGCATCGCGGCGACCTGATCGCCCTGCGTTCTGCCGGCGCTTATGGCGAAGTAATGGCTTCCCAATACAACTGCCGGAAACTGCCGAAAGCGTACTATTCGGATACGTTGTAAAAGTATTTCTATTACCTTTGCACAAATTCCGGAGAAATGATAAAAGAGTTATTTACATTTAATTATATAGAACTAAGCCTGGTCGGAATAACGGCCGGGCTGTTTCTTATCCAGTTACTTTATTATCTGGTCACATACGCACGTCCGTTGCGGGCGGCAAAGAAAGCGGAAAGGGAAGAACGAGTGACGACGGATCGGGAAGTCGAGCCTGTTTCCGTCATTGTCTATGCACATGGCGAGCCGGAGAATTTACGTAAGAACCTGCCTGTTTTGCTGACGCAGGACTATCCGGATTATGAAGTGATCGTGGTTAACGACGGTTCCGACGCAGACAGTGAAGATATCCTGAAACTCTTCTCCAACGAATATAAACATATCTATTATACATATGTTCCTGTCGACACCCATTACCTGAGCCATAAAAAACTGGCGCTTACAATGGGGATAAAGGCTGCCCGTCATGATATCCTGCTTTTTACCGAAGCCGATTGTCGTCCGCTCGGTTCGAAATGGATCAAAACAATGGCGGGCACTTATAACCGGGAAACCGAGATTGTGTTAGGCTTTTGTGCTTATCGCCATACAGAAGGACTGCTTCATAAACTTATTGCTTATGATAACCTGACATGCGGTTTGCAAATGCTGTCTTCCGCCCTTGCCCGGCATCCTTTTACCGGAAACGGACGGAATCTTTCCTACTGCAAGGAGCTGTTCTTTGCCCATAAAGGCTATTCGAAATCCTTGAACCTCCATGCCGGAGCCGATGATCTGTTTATCAATGAAGCGGCTACCAGGACCAACACGCAGGTGCAATATAAAGCGGATTCCATCACGGAAATGGAAAAAATAGAAGACATCGGCATCTGGAAAGAGATGAAAGTGTCCCGTGCCGCTACACAGCGCTATTACAAAGGGACTTCTTTGGCCTTTTACAGGATGGAGAATTATAGTAATCTGCTTTTCATTGCTGCGACTGCCGCCACATTCATCATCGGGCTTTTAGGAAACTGGCTGATCTCGGTGTTGGCCGGCTTGCTGTTGCTTCTCCGATTCACTACAAAAGCTGTCGTCATGCGGAAAGCAGCTCTGTTATTACAGCAAAAAACGTTGACTGCCTGGTTGCCGATATTGGAAATTATCCAACCGGCTTACAACATCTATGTCCGCATTTATCGTATGTTCAAAGGGAAGAGAGATTTTACTTCCAAAATATAATAACCGGCCGAGGCATTGGCAATCATTGGCTCTCATCTCAATGATTGCCAGTTGCGATATTTGAAACCTTATTTCTGACAAATACACGAATACTGCAAATAACCGTTTTGTTTTTACCCTATTGTTTACATTTAGCGAAACAACTATTTCTTTACAACATAATTAGTCGTATTTTGAAAAAAACGTTTTCAGCATCAGAAATATATATCCTTTTTTATTCTACTCTATTTATGGATATTTGCAGTGTGATGAATGATTTCAATTTACTTTAGGATACATTGTTGTTTTAGGGGAGATCGGGGAAATAATTCCGTAACATCATCAAGTATTATTAATATTTCACCTGCCGTATAGGTAGCAGGTGTGGAGTCCTTTTGACTAATGTGTAGAGTATATGGTGTATAGAAGCATAATTGGCATTTTATTCTTATTTGTACTATTTTCCTGTGTGGATGAAAGTCTCATCGATCGCAAGGCTAACGGTTCGTTTATAGAGATTCAGGGGATGGGAAGCCAGAGTGCTACACATGCAGGCAGTCCTGAAGATTATACGATTGAAACACTCCGTATTCTGACTTTCGATATTAATACGCAAGATTGCATCTCGAACATACGCTATAATACATCGGAGGGGGATATCATCCGGCATCCTGTTATCGCCGGGAAGTATGATTTTGTCTTTTTGGCCAATGAACCGGACGATAATATTATCGAAAGCCGGTTGGATGGAATCTCCAAGTATGCCGACTTGAACAGTATCGCTTATCCGGAACGCTTTTTTACTTCCGACCGGATCATTCCCATGATACAGGAAATCAATAATGTTACGATTCTGCCAGAAAACCAAGGGGCGAAATTGAGTGACGGGACATCTGTCTCCTTGCTTCAATTGAAGCTTGACCGGCTTGGTGTGCGGTTTGACGCCGTCTTGGTGGCAGTGGAAGCCGAAGCTGATTTCGACAATTATTTCGAGGGCATAACCTTTAGCGGAGTACCGGATTTAGTGCCACTGACCGCTCATTATAACGGGCCGTCCGTCAACCATTCCGTTACCCGTAAGTTCTCCCGGGATACAAAATATATTGCGGATACGACTTCTTCTGTCACAGGAGCGACATGGGCGAAGCGGATAAGCCGCGTTATTTTGCCGGCCAATGAGCTGGAAACGAAAGATGACGAAATGCAGGCGGTGACTTTCACCATCAATATGAAAGAGAAGTATCCGCCTTCTGCCAAACTGAAGATATCTTCTTCTCCTGTGAATTACAGTCTTCCGATCAATACGAAACTGGATCTGACTGGCATTATCCGCGAGTCTTTGGATGTCAATATCGAAGCTTCGGAATGGGGCTCGACCGATAACGAGTGGGATATAGCGGGCAACCGGATATTGAATGTCTCGGAAACAGATGTCCGCATCACCGATTTTAACGGCGCGCGTATCTCCTTCTGGTCCAATATGCCGGTGGTGAGGGTGGAAAACACAGTGAAAGATGTAGGTTCGGGGAAAGAATTGGATGCAAACACTATTTTCAACGCTTTATCCACCCAGTCGTGGAACCCGAACAAGGATGAACGGTTTTTATACAATCCGGCTACGGGGGCTGGGTATATGGACATTCTGCTGGATCGTCCCAACGAGATAGGCGAAACAACGTATGAGGTCCGCCTGACAGCAGCCGACAGCTATTCCCTGAATGCGGACAGCGTATTGGAAATGAAGAATCCGTTGACAAGGACAATCCTGGTTCACGTCAAGCAGGAAGGGAAGCGTGCCGATTTTGTCGTAAATAGTGAGAAAAGCCAATGGTCACATCCGTATATCGGAGCTTTTTTTGCCGATAACGAGACTGGTGAGCGGGTGATTAGCGGGAACCGCTATAGTTACTGGAATACGTGGAAGGCTACCGTTCCGGAGGAATACAGGGACTTTATCATTATAAGTTCGACTCCCAGTTTTGACCCGGCAATAGGGACAGACTCTCCGGGTGATGCAGAGGATTATCCTGTCATACCGAATGCCTATAAAGAGGAAAACGGATATGAGGTAACAGGGAAAAGTCGTATCTACTTCCGGATTGGACTCATAGGGGATAATATCTCTGGTGTTCCCAGATATGGAGCAGTGGATGTTACGTATGTAGATAGCGGAAATGATGTGAAGACCAGGCTGTATGTGCGGCAGGGCGGAGAAGCGGATTATCTGATGCGGAGCGGAAGTTCCGGAAGTGGGTATGGGGCGAAGTTTTCTCCTTATAACCTGACGGCAAAAGTTTTCAGGGATAAACCGGAGACGAAGCAGCCTTGGATCAGCATTGATAAAGAAAATCTGGGAACTTCGGTTGATTTTGTCAAATATCCGACCCAGGTGGGAGCGCATTTCCAATGGGGCTTACCGGTTAGCAATCCGGAATTGGCCCTCCGTGCCTATTATCCGGTGAATAGTAGTTCTGTTCCGCCCTGGATTATAGATGGCTGGAGTATATCCTATATATCAGCGCCTCCTTTATGGAGCCCTAAGGAGGGGACAAAGTTTGAAGATTATTACGAAATCTGTCCTGATGGCTATCGTCGTCCTACGGATGGACCGGTCGATCGGATTGCGGTGAATAGCAAAACGTATGCAGACCAGGTAAACCAGTCTGATTGGCGAATGTCTCTTTTTCAGGAACCGATGCAGGGGGATGGCAGTTCATATACTTCAACAATGCCTTACGATGTGAGCATGAGGACAGTACTGTATAAACCCCAAATCCTGGAGAATGTGAAGTATGGATATTATGCCGATGGCTTCTTCGACCGGCGACCGATTAAAACTGGAACGATGCTTAACGGAAGTGAAAGGGGAACTGGCAAGACAATTGCTTATAATGGTGTTTCTCTGTATAATGCGAATGCCGCTTTCGGGGGTACGCTGTTGTTTAATCCTACGACCGATGCCTCCGTCTTTTTCCCGGCGGCGGGAAGAAGGTGGCACCAAGACGGTAGTCTGGAATATGCCGGCGAAACCGGATATTACTGGTCTTCGTCCGTCGCACCCGGGTGGACAAACATAGTAATGGTTGAAAACGTTCCAAGAGAGACCGGTACGCCATTCGGCAATATTTGGAGTATGGAACTCAACTACGCGTCGCCAGCGCCTAAATCAATGAGTGCCCATTTCGGCTATTCAATCAGATGTGTAAGAAAATGAGAAAAAAGACAAAACAGACTATCAATCTTCTCTGCATGATGTTACTCGTGCTGATGGCGGCTTGCGAAAACGAGGTCTTGTCATCCGGGCGTCCGGATGGTGGGGAGACGCCGGATGGCAAGGTGCGGGTTGAAATCTTTGCCCGTGCGAACTCATATCCGATTCCTTCAACCAAGGGGGTAAATGATGAAAATACGGTAGGGATGACACCTTGGGTGCTTGTCTTCAAGGGACATGGCGGTAGTGCTACCTTTGTTGAGGCAGTGCAGGCCTATGAGTCATCAGCAGGAAAAAGATTTGTGGTGTTGACCAAACAGCCTGCCGGCAGTAAATATCAGCTGCTGATATTGGCTAATCCGCCAAGCCATTTCTGTTATGGTGACGACGCGACAGTGTATGATTTTGATGAAAGTAATTTGTCATCCCGGTTAGCTTCCGCCTCTTTGTCCCAGGTATCTCGGAATTTGCGGACTGTGCCATTGGCTTCCTCGCCGTTTTTAGGTATTCCGTATAGTGGTTCCGGTGAACTTTTTCCGATGAGTGCCTCATTGGAGGTGGACCGGATAGACGAGGACATAAAAATAGAAAACAGCGATGGTACATCCTTGCAACTGATCCGGGCAGTCGCTAAAATGTCGGTGGCCAATAATGCCACAAACTTTAAGTTGAAAGGGATAACGGCAATTGTCAATGTCCCCCTGCAAGGACTGTTGCACAATTTAGATGGTTCTATACCGGATAATACGGGTAACCGGACAGAATATCAGGTCGATGCGTCTTATTCTTCCCTCTTGGCTGTAGCCGAGGCGGTGTCGGGAGGACAAAGTACGGAGAAAAGTCCGGTCTATCTGTATGAGTTCGACCAGCAGGGCAAACCTTATATGATTATTCAGGGAACCTATACGGACAAGGATAAGAACAGTAAGGATTTTTACTATAAGATGGCGCTTGTGGACAATGCTTTGCAGCCACTGAACATCCTTCGTAACCGTGCGTACAAGTTTACCATTAAAACGGTCAAGGGGCCGGGCTATGATACTGTGGCTGATGCCAAAGCGTCTAAAGCTTCCAATACGGATCTCAACTTCGAGATATTGGTGGACGATACGGATTCTTACGAATTTATGGCGAATAATGACTATTATCTGGCGGTGAGTAACTCTGTATTTATTGCTTATACCCGCGATTCTACGACTTTGGAGGCTTTTAAGATATCGACGGATTGCCAGGTGAACTTCCCGAATTCCAATGCCATAACGGCCAATCGGGATTCAGTCGAATATTCATTTGCCCTGGCTCCGGGCAATAGTATGATTCCGATAAAAGAAAATAATGCCTCCAGTCCCCGGATAACTCCAGTTGATGTTGTGGTTCGGAATTGGCTGCAATGGAACGAAGACAATCAATCCTTGGAGGGAGTAAAGAAGCATAATGCATACGTCACGCTGAAGTTAGGAAATCTGGAAAAACAGATTCATATCAGGCAGCGGGATATGATTTCTGCGGCAGGCGATGTGTTGCAATATATACCGGAAGAGAATACGAATGCAAAAGTTCAGATTATGAATTATTACTGTCTGTCCGGGGATGTGGAAGACGGTGTTGACTGGATAAAGCTGCGACCGGCAATTTCGGGAAGCGACCGGAACGATACGGAACATATCGTGGTGGACAATGGAAGAATATATATTGAAGTACAGCCGAACCGCGGTGGGGCGAGAAACGGAATTGTCTATCTGACAACCGTTCACGATCCGAAAACATCGACAAGCGGCAGTACGGTAAAAAGAATCAAGATATACATCTCCCAGGCGGGGATGTCTGTGAATTAGTAGAATAGATAAGAGAGAGTTAATTAATAACATTTAAATTGTAGAAAAATGAAAACGAAGTTTTTTTTGATGTTTGCATCGGCGGCAATGCTATTAGCCGCATGTAGTAAAGACGACGTCGGCTCAGGGGGAGATGATAGCGGGATCGTCACAGACCCCAAAGGGGATGCGTGGGTGTCTTTGAAGGTGATCACTCCTTCAACGCGTTCGACGCGTGGATTGAATTCGGATCCGATTAAAAATGCGACGGAGGCGGAATCAACAATAAAGGAAGTCAGAGCGATTTTCTTTGACGCTGATTCAGATCCTTTAGTGACTGCTGATATTGTATTAACGCTTGATCAGGCAGGACTTGTAAATGGACAAGCTGTGGGAATTGGAGAAGCCTTTCAGGTACCGGCAACTTCCAAACGTATTTTGATAGTTGCAAATCCTTCCTCTGAATTTCCAAGTACAGAATCTACTTCAGGGAAAACGTATAGCGTTATTAATAAGGCTATAAAGGAAGACGCGTCTATAATATCAAATGAGAATGATGGCTTTATGATGACAAATGCTAAAGGAGGCCTGGAACCTTCAAAATCTGACGGCGTTGATTCGGATTTGACGCTTTATAAAACTGCTGATTTGGCTGAGAAAGCTCCATTGTCTATCAAGCTCGACCGCGTAGTTGCAAAAGTGCATGTTGAAATTAATCCGATTGCTGATGATGAGGTTAAGGCTGAGATTAAACTTGAGAATGGCGGATGGCTCTTGAATGTCACAAATAAAAAGTATTTTCCTGTTTCAAAAAGACTTCCAACATGGTTTGAAGAAAATGGAGGTGGTTTCCGTACACCGTTTGACGATTATAAATTAGGTTCTTACAGAATAGACCCTAATTATAATACGCAAGATAGTGAAGAATACAATGTCTATGCAGAAGATAAGGGCTTGGAATGGAAAGAGAGCGATACAGACGAATATTGTCTTGAAAATACACAGGATTCAATAAATAATGTGCATGCTTATACGACACATGTATTATTCAAAATAAAATTTATCCCGACTGAATATAAATTACCGAATAAAGAGACTACAGGTCGCCAAGGAGATAATGCAGACTGGATGTACATCAATACCGGTTATTATACATTTGAGACATTAAAGGCTTGGATTGAAACAGAGTTGACAGCAAAGGTTAATGCTAATGGAGGCGTTGTTCCGATGCCACTAACCAATGCGTTTAATAAATATTTGGTAGATTTAGGTATCAACGAAATAACTATACCTGATGACGAAGCTGGAATAGCAACTGCAATGACCGCATTTGAGGCTGCACAATCTGCTATAGAATTAGAGGATGACCGGGCAAGAACAGTTGGTAGTTTCACTTATTATGTTGGAGGTGTTTGTTATTACAGAGCCATGATCAGACATGATGATACAAATGAGATTGTTAATGCATTAGGAGAATTTGGAGTAGTCCGTAACTCTTATTACGATATCTCAGTCAGTAAGTTTAATCACCCGGGATATCCTACGATTCCAGAGCCAAGCCCAAAAGATCCGGATGAAGATGGTGGTAACTGGCTGTCTATCCAAATCAACGTCAACCCGTGGACATGGTATAAACAAGTAGAAGAATTTTAATTTTTTGGACCTATTTGCTTGCTTTAGTTTTGTTTGAGGAGTTGTGGGAGAGCTTGTCTCCCGCAACTTCACTTTAGTATTTCCCTCAAAAATAGAAAGAATAGAAATATGAACTCAAAAAGCCTGATACGTAACATCGCTTTGCTGACTTTTTTCGCTGTCGTCAGTTTCATGACCTCATGTGTCCGGGAGGAAATGCCGGAATGCAGTTTATATGTCCAGTTTAAATACGACTATAATATGCTTTTTACGGATGCATTCTATACCCAAGTGGATAAGGTGGAGCTTTATGTCTTCGATAAAGACGGCAAATTCCTGTTCCGGCAAACGGAGGGGGGCGATGCGTTGGCTACGGGTAATTACCGGATGGAAGTCAAATTGCCTGTCGGGGAATACCAGTTTCTGGCGTGGGCAGGTGCGCATGACTCGTACGACATTGCTTCCGCAAAGGGAGAGTCTGATATCACAGAAATGAAACTGAAGCTGAAACGTGAACAGTCCCGTATTATTGATAAGGAACTGGAACCGCTTTGGCATGGCGGGATTAACCATGTGGATTTTACCGGAAAGACAAATCAGACGGAAGTAATAAGCCTAATAAAGAATACGAACAAAGTGCGCTTCGTGTTTCAAGGGTATTCCCAAGGGAAAGCAGATAACAGTTCCTCCGGAACCTGGAACTTGAATGTGGATGATTATAGTTATGAAATTGTCGAGTCGAACGGCTATATGGCGTACGACAATTCGTTGCTGGACGACGATGCCTTGAGTTACCGGCCTTATTATGAAGAACAAAAGAATACTTCGGCAGCAGTGGTCGAACTAAACACGATGCGCCTCATGGAGGACCGGCATACCCGTTTTACTGTGACCGAAAAGGCAACCGGAAAGAAGGTCTTCGATATCAACCTGATCGACTACCTTGCCATGACTGCAATGGAAGGTTACAGCCGGAAGGTACAGGAATATCTTGACCGGGAAGATGAATACAAAATCGTCTTTTTCTTTGCCGACTCTTCTTCCTCCTCCGATTTGTGGCAAGCCCTGCAGATTCAAATCAATGGTTGGACCTGGTACCTTCAAACTGAAGGCGGGATGTGATTTGGTTAAGTCAACCAGATGAAGCTTTAAAATGAAAATTATACAATAACCCCCTTTTTTGCTCTTTTTCTATTTCATCCGAAAAGTCAGTCCATTTTGAATTGACTTTTTTCAAGTATTTAGCCTTCTTTTCCGACAATAGTCCGGATGAGCTGCGGAGGTCTTTCTTAAAAGTGTCCTTTTTGATTGCCGAAAACCGGAAACACTGGCAAAGTGATAAAGCTTAACTCCCGGAGAATCGAATATTTGAAAATAAAACGGACGGCGTTCCGAATATCTCAAGGAAATTAGGGGTCTTTTTTGCCCTTACAACGGTCCTTTTTCCAATTACGACCGTCCAAATCGCCATTACGACCGTGCTAATCTTCGCGAGGTGCCGAGTGCACTACACATTAGCACGGTCACAATGGCAAAGAGGACGGTCGTAATTGTTGAAAACGCTCCAAAAAGCGGAAAAAGTCCCTTTTTGAGGCCAAAAAAGTGGATTAACATTTGTTCTGTTTTGGATGTCTTTCGAATCTGAAAAAGGAGTTTTTTACAATAAGCCCTATGCATTATCTACTTTTTTAGAGACTGAATGGATCCTTTAAGTCTGATTATATGATAATATAAATATAGGCTGTTGATTCTGCAAAAGTGAATAAGATTTTCTCCCTGTCTCGTACATTATATAGTAATAGAAACCGCCTTGTTTTCATGTCTTCCAAGCCTTGAAAAAAAGTTTCTCCCGTAACTCCCAGCATTTCAGCGCATCCCGCAAACCTGTTGCATTCCGATGAAAAAATAGTTGCAAAAAGATTTGGAAGTTATGTTGTAGGGCAGTACTTTTGCACCCGCATTCGAGAGAGAACGGCAGTAGTCAACATGATGAACGAAGGTAACCCGAGTAGGGGATGAGGTTAGCGACGCTAAGCAAAATTCCAACCGCCGGAGCACTTGAAAAAAACTTTTCAAATTTTCTTCCGAAACATTTGGTTGTTTAGAAAAAGTCCTTACCTTTGCAGCCGCAATCGCAAGAAAGCGCAAGTTCTTTGAAAGATTTACATATCAACAAGTAGTACAAGAGACGTATAGTATAATACGAAACATACCGTCAAAAACTACAATAAATAACGAGATTCTGAGCAAAGGTATATAAAAAACAATTTAACAACGAAGAGTTTGATCCTGGCTCAGGATGAACGCTAGCGACAGGCTTAACACATGCAAGTCGAGGGGCAGCACGAGGTAGCAATACTTTGGTGG